>NZ_RZPH01000278.1:0-6189 GCF_004022825.1 Mesorhizobium sp. M7A.F.Ca.CA.004.04.2.1 | reverse complement strand
GCGCGATGGCCACCTGTCCGGCATTGCCACCGGCCTGCGCGATCTCGACCACCGCATGGGCGGCCTGCAGCCTTCGGATTTGATCATCATCGCCGGCCGCCCAGGCATGGGCAAGACGTCGCTGGCCACCAACATCGCCTACAACATCGCTGCCGCCTATGAGCCTGCCCAGCAGGCCGACGGTTCGGTCAAGGCGGCCAATGGCGGCGTCGTCGGTTTCTTCTCGCTCGAAATGTCGTCGGAGCAGCTGGCCACCCGCATCATCTCCGAGCAGACCGAGATCCCATCGTCGAAAATCCGGCGCGGCGATCTGACGGAGGCCGATTTCGGCAAGCTCGTTGCCTACACGCAGGAGAACCATAAACGGCCGCTCTATATCGACCAGACGGGCGGTATTTCCATTGCCCAGCTTGCGGCGCGCGCCCGCCGCCTCAAGCGTCAGCGCGGGCTTGACCTGATGGTCATCGACTATATCCAGCTGATGCAGGGTTCGTCCGCCAAGGCGTCGCAGAACCGCGTCCAGGAAATCACCGAGATCACCACCGGACTGAAGGCACTCGGCAAGGAGTTGGGCGTGCCGATCATCGCCCTCTCACAGCTTTCGCGTCAGGTTGAAAGCCGCGACGACAAGCATCCCCAGCTGTCCGATCTGCGCGAATCGGGTTCGATCGAGCAGGACGCCGACGTGGTGCTGTTCGTGTACCGCGAGGAATACTACATCAAGAACAAGGAGCCGGAGAAAGGCACGCCCGAGCATCTCGCCTGGGAGGCGAAGATGATCGAAGTCCAGGGCAAGGCCGAAGTGATCATCGCCAAGCAGCGCCACGGACCGACCGGCACCGTCAGCCTTGCCTTCCAGGGCGAGTTCACCCGCTTCTCCGACCTCGCCGAGGAGCATCATCTGCCGGAAAGGTTCGAGTAGCTTTTTGACCTACCCCAGCCAACCTCGCCCAGACCATTTTCAAGCAGCATCCCGCTGATGGCCAAATCCCGGGTCCAATTCATCTGCCAGAGCTGCGGATCGGTGCATCAGCGCTGGGCCGGCAAATGCGATGCCTGCGGCGAGTGGAACACGCTGGTCGAGGAAGGCACGTCCGGCGGCATCGGCTCAGGACCGGCCAACACGCGCAATGCCCGCAAGGGCCGCGCGGTGGTGCTGACCACGCTGTCCGGCGACATCGAGGATGCGCCACGCATCATTTCGGGCATCGGCGAACTCGATCGCGCCACCGGCGGTGGTTTCGTGCGCGGCTCGGCGCTGCTGGTCGGCGGCGATCCTGGTATCGGCAAGTCGACGCTGCTCACCCAGGCGGCCGCGGCGCTAGCATCAAAAGGCCACCGCATCGTCTATGTCTCGGGCGAAGAGGCGGTCGCGCAGATCAGGCTGCGGGCGCAGCGGCTTGGCGTCGCCTCTTCTCCGGTGGAACTTGCCGCCGAGACCAATGTCGAGGACATCCTGGCGACGATCGCCGACGGCAAGCGGCCTGATCTCGTCATCCTGGATTCGATCCAGACGCTGTGGACCGACCTTGCCGATTCGGCACCGGGCACCGTCACACAGGTGCGCGCCGCCGCCCAGGCGATGATCCGCTATGCGAAATCCACGGGTGCTGCGATCGTGCTGGTCGGCCATGTCACGAAGGAAGGCCAGATCGCGGGGCCGCGTGTCGTCGAGCATATGGTCGACGCCGTGCTCTACTTCGAGGGCGAAGGCGGCCATCACTATCGCATCCTGCGTACGGTGAAGAACCGTTTTGGACCGACCGACGAGATCGGCGTCTTCGAAATGTCGGACAAGGGCCTGCGCGAGGTTGCCAATCCGTCCGAGCTTTTCCTTGGCGAGCGCCATGCAAAATCGCCCGGGGCCGCGGTTTTCGCCGGCATGGAGGGGACAAGGCCGGTGCTGGTCGAGATCCAGGCACTGGTCGCACCCTCCTCGCTCGGCACGCCGCGCCGCGCCGTCGTCGGCTGGGACGGCGCCCGGCTGTCTATGATCCTGGCAGTTCTCGAAGCCCATTGCGGGGTGCGCTTCGGCAGCCACGATGTCTATCTCAACGTCGCCGGAGGCTACCGGATTTCGGAGCCCGCGGCCGATCTGGCAGTGGCGGCCGCCCTGGTTCCCTCGCTCACCGGTCTTGCCCTTCCCGCCGATTGCGTCTATTTCGGCGAAATCAGCCTTTCGGGCGCCGTGAGGCCGGTTGCGCATGCGCAACAGCGCCTCAAGGAAGCCGAAAAGCTGGGTTTTGGAAGCGCGGTTCTGCCTTCGGGCAGCGGGGAACTGGCCGGGGGGATCGGGTCCGGTTCTTTCCAGCCGACCGAGCTTGCCGACCTCGTGGCACGCATAGCCGGCTCACGCCGAAGCCGCGTGGACGAAGAAGATTAGAGCATCGGACTCAGAGCCCGATGTTCCGCGCTATAATGCGGCTCATGGAGTGGGGCGAAAGACATGCCGATTACGCTGCTTGACGGAATTCTCGTCGGCTTCACTCTGGTCTCGGCGATGCTCGCCATGGTTCGCGGCTTTTCGCGCGAAGTCCTGTCCGTCGTCTCCTGGGCAGCGGCGGCAGCGGCGGCGTTCTTCTTCTACAAGCCGGTTGTGCCTTACCTCGCGCCCTACATCGAGAATGAAAAGATCGCCATGGCGGCCGCCGCCGGCGTCGTCTTCATCGTCGCGCTGATCGTCGTATCGGTCATCACCATGAAGCTCGCCGACTGGATCATCGATTCGCGGATCGGCGCGCTCGACCGTACGCTCGGTTTCCTCTACGGCGCCGCGCGCGGCATCCTGGTCGTCGCCGTCGCACTGCTGTTCTTCAACTGGCTGGCTGGCGCCAAGGCACCGGCCTGGGTCACGGAGGCCAAGTCGCGGCCGCTGCTGGAGCAGATCGGCGCCAAGCTCGAAAGCCTGCTGCCCGAGGATCCGGAAAACGCGATTCTCAAGAAGCGCAATCCGAATCAGCCGGCCGCCGAGACGCCAGCTGCTCCGGACGCACCGGCCGCGGATGCTCCGGCGGGCGGCGACGATGCCAACACGCCAGCGCCTGACGACAATGACGCAACACCTCCGGCCAACAACGCTCCGGCACCGGCGGCGCCGGCAAACTGACGCCGAAAACGGCGTCAGGATCCGACGATGGTGTGAACGACCGCACGGCCCGCGTTGCTTTCGGCGCGAACCCGCATTATATGGCGATTTTAGCGGAGCTTAAGATGGCAGACGCAGACGACGTGCTTTCCGCCGAGGCCGACGACCATTTCCACGACGAATGCGGTGTGTTCGGCATTTTCGGCCGGCAGGACGCCGCGGCCATCGTCACACTGGGCCTGCATGCGCTGCAGCATCGCGGCCAGGAAGCGGCAGGCATCGTTTCCTATGACGGCAGCCAGTTCCATGTCGAACGCCATGTCGGCCTGATCGGCGACACCTTCACCAAGCAGCGCGTCATCGACAGCCTGCAAGGCAACCGCGCCATCGGCCATACGCGCTACGCCACGACTGGCGGCGCCGGCATGCGCAACATCCAGCCCTTTTTCGCCGAATTGGCCGATGGCGGCTTCGCCGTCGCCCACAACGGCAATCTGACCAACGCCATGACCGTGCAGCGCGCGCTGCAGAAGCAAGGCGCGATCTTCTCCTCCACCTCCGACACCGAGACGCTTTTGCATCTCGTCGCCACCAGCAAGGAGCGCGATTTGAACTCGCGCTTCATCGATGCGGTGCGACAGGTCGAGGGTGCGTTTTCGCTGGTGGCGATGACGGCCAAGAAGATGATCGGCTGCCGCGATCCGCTCGGCATCCGGCCGCTGGTGCTCGGCGATCTCGACGGCGCCTGGATCCTGGCCTCCGAAACGTGCGCGCTCGACATCATCGGCGCGCGTTTCGTTCGCGACCTGAAGCCCGGCGAGATGGTCGTCGTCACGTCCAAGGGCATCGAGAGCCTGTTCCCCTTCGAGCCGCAGAAGACCCGCTTCTGCATCTTCGAATATGTCTATTTCGCGCGGCCGGATTCCTCGGTGGAAGGCCGCAACGTCTATGAGGTGCGCAAGCGCATCGGCGCCGAGCTGGCGGTTGAAAGCCCGGTCGAGGCGGACATCGTCGTGCCGGTGCCGGATTCGGGCACGCCGGCGGCGATCGGCTTCAGCCAGGCCGCAGGCATTCCCTTCGAACTCGGCATCATCCGCAATCATTATGTCGGCCGCACCTTCATTCAGCCGGGCGATTCGATCCGCCACATGGGCGTCAAACTGAAGCACAATGCCAACCGCCGCATGATCGAGGGCAAGCGCGTGGTGCTGGTCGACGACAGTATCGTGCGCGGCACCACCAGCCAGAAGATCGTGCAGATGGTGCGCGACGCCGGCGCCAAGGAGGTGCATATGCGCATCGCCTCACCGCCGACACGCGCCTCCTGTTTCTACGGTGTCGACACGCCGGAGAAATCGAAGCTCCTGGCATCGCGCATGTCGATCGAGGAGATGGCCGAGTTCATTCGCGTCGATTCGCTCGGCTTCCTCACCATTGACGGGCTCTACCGCGCGGTCGGCGAGGCCAGCCGCGACAACGACCAGCCGCAATTCTGCGATGCCTGCTTCACCGGCCAGTATCCGACCCGCCTGCTCGACTTCGAAGGCCACGACAATGTGCGCACGCTGTCGCTGCTGGCGACGAGCGGGACGTAGGCGGGACCGTCATCAGCGTTAGTCAAATTCCCGGAATCCATCGCATGACCCTTGACCTTTCCGGCCGCGTTGCGGTCGTCACCGGCGCCTCGCGCGGGATCGGCTATTTCATTGCCAAGGAATTGGCTGCAGCCGGCGCGCATGTCATTGCGGTGGCGCGCACTGTCGGAGGACTGGAAGAGCTCGACGATCAGATCAAGGCGGCCGGCGGCCAGGCGACACTGGTGCCGCTCGACCTCGCCGACATGGCCGGTATCGACCGCCTGGGCGGCGCCATCCACGAACGCTGGGGCAAGCTCGACATTCTCGTCGCCAATGCCGGCGTGCTCGGCGTCATCTCGCCGATCGGTCATGTCGAAGCAAAAACCTTCGAGAAGGTGATGACCATCAACGTCACCTCGACCTGGCGGCTGATCCGCTCCGTCGACCCCCTGCTGCGGCTCTCCGACGCTGGACGAGCGATCATCCTGTCTTCCAACGCAGCGCACTCGGCGCGTGCCTTCTGGGCACCCTACGCGGCGTCCAAGGCCGCGGTGGAGACGATGATGCGCTCCTGGGCGCATGAGACGCAGAGCCTGCCGCTCCGGGTCAATGCCGCCGACCCCGGCGCCACCCGCACCGCCATGCGTGCCCAAGCAGTGCCGGGCGAAGATCCCGAGACGTTGCCGCATCCCTCCGAGATCGCCAAACGCATCGTGCCGCTGGCCAGCCCGGACCTGAAAGAGACCGGATTGATCTTTCAGGCCAAGCACAATCGGTTCGTCGCCTATCGCCAGCCGGAATAAAACTAGAGCCTTTTTTGCCGCATGTCGGTTTCCCAAAAACCACTGCATACTTTTAGGCGACATGCGTAGGGATTAAACAGGCCTCCGGCAACGTTTCTTCTGATGTAACCCGTCGAAGACCAACCGGAGGACCGACATGCGTAAACTGCTTCTCGCCACCGCCGCCACCCTGATCGCAGCCGCGGGCGCCGCTTACTCGCAAGATGCCAAGATGAGCTTCTTCGTCACCAGTGTCGGTTCCGGCAAGGGTGCCGACCTCGGCGGCCTCAAGGGCGCCGACGCGCATTGCGCGTCGTTGGCGGAAGCCGCCGGCGTCACCGGCAAGAGTTGGGCCGCCTATCTGTCGACCAGCGACACCGACGCCCGCGACCGCATCGGCAAGGGGCCATGGGTGAACGCCAAGGGCGTCAAGATCGCCGACGATGTCGCCTCGTTGCACAGCGATGCCAACGGCATCACCAAACAGACAGCGCTCAACGAGAAAGGCGAAGCGGTCAACGGCCGCGGCGACACGCCCAACCGCCACGACGTGCTGACCGGCTCCAAGCCCGACGGCACCAAGATCGCCGACCAGACCTGCGGCAACTGGACGATGAGCGGGGCGGAAGGCGCCGCGATGATGGGCCATCATGACCGCGCCGGTCTCGACGATTCGGCAGCGGCCAAATCCTGGAATTCCTCGCACGCCTCGCGCGGCGGCTGCAGCCAGGAGGCGCTCAAGGGC
>NZ_RZPH01000277.1:0-6195 GCF_004022825.1 Mesorhizobium sp. M7A.F.Ca.CA.004.04.2.1 | reverse complement strand
GTCGCGCAGGCTGGTCTCGATGCGCTGGATCGGGCCGGCAAAGCGCATCGAGACCAGCCTGCGCGACGGTGAGCCGCTGCCGCTGGTGGCGCTCGAAGCGCCATGCCTTCTGCGCACGGTGGCAACCGAAACGCTCGACCGCGCCGGGCTGTCGTGGCGGATGGCCTTTTCCAGCCCGAGCCTTGGCGGCATCTGGGCAGCGGTGGCGGCGGGGCTGGGGCTGACGATCCGCACCGACATCGGCCTGCCGGCCAGCGTCAGCGCAATGACGCCGGAGATCGCCGGGCTGCCGGCATTGCCCAAAATGGCGTTGGTGCTGCACCAGAAGGATGCTGAACTGGATCCGGTGGCAGCGCGGCTAGCCGACATATTGTTGCAGGCGGCGTTGCAGGCGCTGCCACGGGACGAGCGGTTGAAGGAGGTCGCTTAGACAGCCGGAAAGGTATCCAGTGTCGCGTTCCGTCCCCTCTGTCCTGCGGACATCTCCCCCGCAAGGGGGGAGATTGGATGTCGCGAGTGCTCTCGCGAATCTTCAACGTTGCAAGAAAGGCGCCGTCAGAACGAACTGCTGATCTCCCTCCTTGCGGGGGAGATGGCCGGCAGGCCAGAGGGGGGTGCTGTCCCGCCAACTTTGCGGAGAATTCCCGCGAGCAAAGAGGCTCATTCGAGCCCGACCGCTTATTTGCGCTTGTTGGACCTGCCGGCGAATGGATTGTCCGACGTGCGCAGCGCGATGCGGATCGGCACGCCGGGCATGTCGAAGGCTTCGCGCAGGCTGTTGGAGAGATAGCGGACATAGGATTGCGGCATCGCATCGGGCCGCGAGCACTGGACAACGAAACCCGGCGGCCGGGTCTTGGCCTGGGTGACGTATTTGACCTTCAGCCGGCGCCCGGCCACGGCAGGCGGCGGGTGGTGTGCCAGGATGCCTTCCAGCCAACGGTTGAGCTTGCCGGTCGAGACGCGGCTGTTCCACACCTTGTGCGTCCTGATGACGGCATCCATCAGCTTGTCGAGGCCGCGCCCGGTCTCGCCGGAGACAGGTACGGCCTGGAGGCCGCGCGCCTGGGGAAGAAGCCGTTCCGTCTTCTCTCGCAGTTCGGCCAGAAGTTCCTGGGGATGGTCGATCAGATCCCATTTGTTGAAGGCGATCACCGGCGCCCGGCCTTCCCTGATGATCAGGTCGGCGATCTGCAGATCCTGCTTCTCGAAGGGGATGGTGGCGTCGAGCACGATGATGACGATCTCGGCAAACCGGATGGCGCGCAGACCGTCCTGCACCGACATCACTTCCAGCTTTTCATGAATCCTGGCCTTGCGGCGCATGCCGGCTGTGTCGAACAATTTCAGGCGGCGACCATGCCAATCCCAATCGACCGAGATCGAATCACGGGTAATGCCGGCTTCCGGTCCGGTGAGCAGCCGCTCTTCGCCGATCAGCGCGTTGATCAGCGTCGACTTGCCGGCATTGGGACGGCCGACGACGGCAATGCGCATCGGCTTGGTGTCGTCATAGGTGTGCTCGGCATCCGGATCGGCGATATCCTCGCCGATCAGCACCTCGCCGGCAGCGACGTCTTCGTCTTCGCCATCTTCTTCTTCGCCGAAGGCGCGCGCTTCGCCGAGCGCGCCGATCACGGCGTCGCGCAGGTCAGGCAAGCCCTGGCCATGCTCGGCCGAAACCGGGATCGGCTCGCCAAGGCCGAGTTCCCAGGCCTCCAGCATGCCGCCCTGGGCGCCCTTGGCCTCGGCCTTGTTGGCGACCAGCACGACCGGCTTGCCGGACTTGCGCACGATCTCGGCGAAGGTCCTGTCGTCGGGCAACAGGCCGGACTTGGCGTCGATGGTGAAGAAGATCAGGTCGGCATCCCGGATGGCGATCTCGGTCTGCGCACGCATGCGGCCGGGCAAGGTCGAGGCGCCCGCGTCCTCGAAGCCGGCGGTGTCGATGACGTCGAAATGCAGGTCGTAAAGCTTGGCGGCATGGACGCGACGGTCGCGGGTGACGCCCGGCGTGTCGTCGACGAGCGCCAGCTTCCTTCCCACCAGCCGATTGAAAAGAGTCGATTTGCCGACGTTAGGTCTGCCGATGATGGCGACTTTGAAGGTCACGACGCACTGCCCGACCCGCGGATCAGCTCGGACATCAATGTTGCGCGCTCGCGGGTGTTGCGCGGCGCGCCGTCATCGGCGGCGATCTGGTCGAACAGTTTCAGCGCATCCTGCGTCTTGCCTTCCTTCCAGGCGGAAAGGCCGAGTGCCTCGCGCGCCGTGTGGCGTAGCGTGTTGGTGTCGGATGTCAGCGCCTCGACACGGCTGGAGACGTCGGCAAAGGAACCATGGTCGACGAGCAGCAGTGCTGCCCGCAGCCGCGCCATGTCGCGAATTCCCTGGGGAATGGCCGTATCCGCGGCGACTTCGTCGAAATCCTTGACGGCGGCGGGGACATCGCCCTTGTTCGCTTTGACGGTCGCGCCGCGCATGCGGGCGAGCAGCGGATAGGCGCCGTAGCCATCCTTCTCCAACTGATCGAGCGCAGTCAGCGCCTCATCGTTCTTGCCGTCATTGGCGAGCTTCAGCGCCTGCGAGAACGCATCGCCCGAGCGGTTGGCGCGCGTCTCGTCCCAATAGCGATAGCCGACGAAGGCGGCAGTGCCGAGCACCACGAGGACCGCAACGACAATCAAGGCCGGGCCAAAACGGTCCCACAGCGCCTGTGCCTGCTCGCGACGGATCTCGTCGTTGACTTCACGGATAAAACTGTCGTCGGACATCAATCAAACCATTCCTGCCCGGTCGGGCCCTTTGTCAGCCCGCGTTTTAGCGAAATTTTGCCGGCATGGAAGGGGTTCAACCGGAAAATCGCCTATTGTCCGGGGCAAACGGATGTTTGCCCCGGACAGGCAGCCGAAAAGACCAATCGCACCCACGCCACATTTAGGCGATAGCCGGCTTGCAGACATTCCCCGAGTGAAGATCAGATTGCCTATGCTTCGTCCGTTCCGCGTTGTTGCGTTTTCGCTTGCGGCACTCGCCGCTGCCGGTGGGGCTTTGGCCGATCCACCGGCGCCGGCAAAGCCGAAACAGGTCGTCATCATCTCGTTCGACAGTGCCCGCGACATTTCGCAGTGGAAACGCAGCCGGGCACTGGCTGAGCGCACCGGCGCGCACTTCACCTATTTTCTCTCCTGCGTCTTCCTGCTGTCAACGGAGACACGCAAGGAATACACCGCACCGGGCAAAGGCGCCGGCAAATCCAACATCGGCTTTGCCGCCTCGAAGCAGGAAGTCACCGAGCGACTCGAACAGATCGGCCTTGCCGCGCATGAAGGCCACGATATCGCCAGCCATGGCTGTGGCCATTTCGACGGCAAGGACTGGAGCAAGGCCGACTGGCTGAAAGAGTTCAGTTCGTTCGAGCACATTCTCGAGAACGCCTATGCGATCAACGGCATTGCACCCGAACCACAGGGCTGGCGCGATTTCGCGCGGCATGCGGTGGTCGGCTTTCGCGCGCCGTATCTGTCGACCGGCAAGGCGCTCTATGAAGCGCTGCCGGCGGCCGGATATCAATTCGATGCCAGCGGCGTCTCGCAAGGCCCTGCCCGACCGACGGCCAGCAACGGCATCGTGCACTTTTCGCTGCCGCAGATTCCGGAAGGACCGAAGTCACGGCCGGTGATCGCCATGGACTACAATCTCTATGTCAGGCATTCCGGCGGCTTCGAGCGGCCAAGCCAGGCGGACGAGTTCGCCAACCGGACCTATGCTGCCTTTCGCGCCGCCTTCGACAAGCAGTATGCCGGCAAGCGCATTCCGCTTGAGCTCGGCTTCCACTTCGCGCTGATGAATGACGGCGCCTACTGGAACGCGCTGGAGCGCTTTGCCGGCGACGTCTGCGTCAAAGCCGATGTCGAATGCATCAGTTTTCGCGATTATGTTTCGCGACAGGACGCTGGCCAAAGGCAGGTCTCGGTCGGCGGCTGAGCCGCCAACCCGGTTCGATTTCCAAAGCCTCGGTTTTTAGGCTGGGTCCTCGGCGCTCTGTCTTGCCAGATAGCGCTGGTCGATTTCAGGCAATGGCTCGCCTTGCAGCGTCGCTTCGAAGGCACGCAGGCGCTTGTGGACAGATTGCAGCTCGACGATGGTCGACCAGGAGGAGAGCAGAAACTGCAGCGACCCCGTCACCTTGCCGAATGCGTTCGAAATCTGGTTCAGCGCGCCGAACGTTATCTTGTGCGCCACCAGTGAGGGACCAAGGATCAGCAGCGAGAAAATGTTGTCGGCCTGCAGGTAGGTGTAACGGACGACGTTGAAATAGATGTAGTGGAAATACAGCCTGAAATAATTGTGACGAACATTCTCGAACAGCTCGGCGGTGGTGGCCGGCTGGGCGCGGTCCGCATGATCCTCGCCGTAGACGAGTTCCTTGCGGTAGGCGGCTTCGACACGCTGGTTGCGGAACTGCAGCCCTGGAAGTTTCAGACCGGCAACCATGACCGAGATCGTCCCGAACAGACACCAGGCAAGGGCCGCGACAACCAATGGCTGCGGGATCGCGCCGATAATCGGCAACTCAGTGATATGGGCCTGCAACTGGATCATGACCGGCAGGAATGCGATCAATGTCATGATCGACTGGACGAAGCTGGAGCCGAGGTCTTCCATGATCTGCGAGAACCGCATCGTGTCTTCCTGGATACGCTGCGAGGCACCCTCGATATGGCGTAGCCTGCTCCAATTCTCGACGAAATAATTGTTCATCGCCGTGCGCCAGCGGAAAATCCAGTGGCTGACGATGAAGGCATTGACCACCTGCACATTCATGCCGACCAGCGCGAGCCACGAAAAATCCGCCAATCCGATATAAAATTCGCTGTTGGTCGACTTTCCAGTCCCCGACATCAGTCCCTGCACATAGTCGAAGAATGGTCCGTACCAGGCGTTGACGGCGACACTGACCTGCACATTGAAATAGATGAAGAACAGGATGACCGCGGTCATCAGGATCGACCAGCGCTGCCACGGATGCGGCGAATACCAGCTCCAGAATGCGTAGAAGACGGCCACGCAGAACACGAAATAGAGATAAAACCATAGAAACGGCGGCGACATGAGGATCGCGATGCCGATGATGGGCGGCGCACCGGCCACTGCGGGCGGCAATCCGAAAACCGCCCCCAATTGTTCACCACCGAAAAACCAGAACAGGATTGCCGCAAGGCTCCAGAGGGCGGCCGAAGAGAAGAAGAGCTTCGGCTGCGGGAAAAAGGATACGAACACTGTGGCGAATTCCTCGATCTAGGCGCAAATCAGCTGACGGCAGCGGGCATAAAGTCACACATTAGTAGGAAAGAAAATGCCTGTGCCCGATGCCCGGCACAGCAAGCCCACAATCATGGCGATTTTGGCGCAGCCGACCATGTGATGGCGCCGGAGACGACCAGCACGATTGCGGCGGTGATCGAGGCGAGGAAGAAATCGCCGGACATTTGCGCCAGAAATCCGGCCGCGACCGGCCCGATGATCTGGCCAAGGCCGAACGCAGCCGTCATCAGGGCAAAGATCCGGCGCGGCGCGCTTGGCGCCTGCTGCCGGGCGGCCTGCAGGCCAAAGGCGGTGATGGCAATGAAGGTGCCGCCGAGCAGCACGCCGGCAAGCAGCGGCCCGGTGGCGCCGCCGATGGCGACGCTGGCGGTGACGCCGGCAACTTCGATGAAGCACGCCAGCGCATAGGCGGCATAGAGGCCGGTCCGCGCCGCGATCTTCTGCCAGAACCAGACCGAGGGAAAGCCCGCAAGACCGGCGACCATCCACACAATGGCCTCGAAGACGCGGCTGCCGCCGCCTTGCCGGACGATGGCGACCAGGAATGTCGCCGTCACCACATAGCCAAAGCCGAACAGGCCGTAGGCGATGATGACCTTGACCAACGACCGGTCCATCCGCAGTGCCGGCTCGCGGGGGACTTCGCCGTTGCCGAGCGGACCCTCATTGACCAACAGAGCCACGAGGACGAAACCGCAGGCCGAAATCGCCGCCGACCATAGCCAGCCTGCCGCCCAGCCCGAATGCTCGGCGACCAGCACCGCCATCATCGCCGCCGATGCCGCTATGCCGAGCCCGACGCCGCCGAAATGCCAGGCCTGCAGGTCGTTGCGACCGGCAGCCGCGATATGGCTGAACACGATGCTG
>NZ_RZPH01000276.1:0-6196 GCF_004022825.1 Mesorhizobium sp. M7A.F.Ca.CA.004.04.2.1 | reverse complement strand
GTTCATTCGCCGTGACCTTGCTGAACTGCACCAGAGCGGTGTGCGGGTTAGAATCATCGGTGACCGGGCAGGGCTGCAGTCTGATATCAGGGGACTGCTCGACGAGGCCGAAACGCTGACGGCCGCAAACGAATCGCTGACGCTGGTGATCGCCTTCAACTATGGCGGACGAGACGAAATCGTTCGTACGGCACAAAAGCTTGCGGCGGCCGTGGCGCGTGGCGAACTCGACGCCGAGGCGATATCAGCCGAAAGCTTTGCCGGCGCGCTCGATACGCAAGGCATTCCCGACCCGGAACTGGTCATTCGCACCAGCGGCGAGCTCCGGCTGTCGAACTTCCTTCTGTGGCAAGCCGCCTATAGCGAACTCGTCTTCCTGCCTTGCTACTGGCCCGACTTCAGCCGCGAGCACCTTGCGGAAGCTTTGCGTGAGTTTGCTGGCCGCGAACGCCGTTTCGGCGGACTTGGGGGCCAGGACGTCGCTTCGCGACCGGCCGCGGGATGAGCAATCTTCAACTGCGTATCGTTTCGGCGATCGTGCTCGCCATCATCACTCTCGGCTTGACCTGGATCGGCGGTTTGCCGTTCCGGCTGCTGTGTGCCGTGATCGTAGCGGCGATCTTCTATGAATGGACCCGCATGTCGCGGCCAACCGGGGCAACGGGCCTTGGTTTCCTGCCGGAAGCACTGCTGGTTGTCTTCATTGGCGCCTTGATTGGCGGTCTGGCCGCCTCCTGGCTGCTGCCGCTTGTGGCGGCCATCGTTGCCGCAACGGCGATAGCCGCCTCGGTTCGCAAGACCGGACAATGGGATGCGAGCGGCCTTGCCT
Organism: Mesorhizobium sp. M7A.F.Ca.CA.004.04.2.1; assembly: GCF_004022825.1. Taxonomy (NCBI): domain Bacteria; kingdom Pseudomonadati; phylum Pseudomonadota; class Alphaproteobacteria; order Hyphomicrobiales; family Phyllobacteriaceae; genus Mesorhizobium; species Mesorhizobium sp. M7A.F.Ca.CA.004.04.2.1. The sequence goes on along the minus strand of NZ_RZPH01000276.1, from coordinate 5,367 downwards.
ATGCCGCGGTTTCAGGCCTGTCGCTCGCCTTGCTGCGCGATGGCGATCGTTCAGGCCTCATTGCCATCCTGTTCCTGTTCGCTGTCGTCTGGGCCACCGATATCCTTGCCTATTTCGTTGGCCGAGCCGTTGGGGGGGCGAAACTGGCGCCCTCTATCTCGCCCGGCAAGACGCGCAGCGGCGCACTCGGCGGCGCTGTCGGCGGCGTCGTCGCCGGGCTGGTCCTCGCCGCAGCTGCCGGTGTCGGCAATCTGGCATTGCTCGGCCTGGTCGCGCTCGTGCTGTCGATTGTCTCGCAGGCAGGCGACCTGTTCGAATCCTGGATCAAGCGCCGCCATGGCCGCAAGGACTCAGGTGCGCTCATCCCGGGCCATGGCGGCGTCATGGATCGCGTCGATGGGCTTGTCGCAGCGGCATTCGCCCTATACGTCATCGGCTGGATTTCGGCGAACGCCGATCATCCGGCGCAGGGTCTGTTTCCCGTTTGAGCGATGTCATTTCAGGGTCCTTTGCGCGGTGCGCCTTGGATTCGCCCGGATTGGTGTCACAGTCACGGCGCAGTCTGCGCCGTGGAAGAATTTGAGGGTTTGTCTTGAACGAGATTCTTCACGCGCTTTTCAGCACAGAAGGCTTTGTCCTCGGCACGCTGGTGCCATTCCTCTTCGTGCTGACCGTAGTCGTGTTCGTCCACGAAATGGGCCATTACCTTGTCGGGCGCTGGTGCGGCATCGGCGTCAGGGCCTTCTCGATCGGCTTCGGCCCGGAACTCTTCGGCTTCAACGACAGCCACGGCACGCGCTGGAAACTGTGTGCGATACCGCTTGGCGGCTATGTAAAATTCGTCGGCGACATGAACGCCACATCGAGCCAGCCCACGTCGGAAGAAATTGAAACGCTGACCGAGGACGAGCGCAAGGTCGCTTTTCACACTCAGCCGATCTGGAAGCGCGCGGCAACGGTGGTGGCCGGACCATTGTTCAATTTCCTGCTGACGATCGTCGTCTTTTCCGTGCTGTTCACCGCCTATGGCCGCTATGTCGCCGAGCCCATGGTGGCCGAGGTGACCGCCGACAGCCCGGCGGCGAAGGCCGGCATCCTTCCCGGCGACCGATTCGTCAGTGTCGACGGCAACAAGGTCGAAACCTTTGGCGACGTCCAGCGCCTGGTCTCGGGCCGTGCCGACGACGCAATCACCTTCGTCATGTTGCGCGACGGCCAGGAGGTCACTGTGACCGCGGCGCCGCGGCTGATGGAACAGGAAGACGCGCTCGGCAACAAGGTCAAGGTCGCCGTGATCGGTGTCGTCAACAACAAGGAACTCGGTCAGCCGAGGCTGATCACCTACACGCCGGTCGGAGCGGTCGCGGCGGCGGTCGAGGAAACCGGTCACGTCATCCAGCGCACCGGCCAGTTCCTGCAGCGCTTTGTTGTCGGGCGCGAAGACAAATGTCAGCTGGGCGGTCCGGTGAAGATCGCCGACATGGCGGGCAGGGCTGCGAAACTGGGATTCGAATGGCTGGTGCAGCTGGTTGCACTGCTATCCGTTGGCATCGGAATTCTGAACCTTTTGCCGATTCCCCCCCTCGACGGCGGTCACCTCTTGTTCTACGGGGTGGAGGCTGTCATTCGCCGTCCGGTGTCGGAACGGATGATGGAAATGGCCTATCGGGCCGGGTTGCTTCTGGTGCTGTGCTTCATGGGGTTCGTTTTTTGGAACGATCTGTTTGGGTGCTGAAATCATGAAGAAATTTGGCTTCTGCATGGACGATGTTGAGACGCCGTTTACCATGCAAGGGGATATGAGTGACGCGAAAGCCACGCCGCAGGGTTAAGTAAATACAAATTAACCAGAAGCCTTGCGTGTAGGGAAAATCCGGTTAATACGGTAGGGGAAATTACCGCACGTCCGGTTTTCTCGCCGTGGGGACTACGAGAAAAGGTTATTAAGCCCGATGAAGGCAGCATCCAAGTTTCTAAGCGCCGCGTCCGCGGTGACCCTGTCCGCGGCCATGGTCGTGCCAGGCGCGCTCGCAGTGCAGTTCGTTGCCACATCGGCGGCTGAAGCCGCTGTCGTCAGCAGAGTGGAAGTGAGCGGCAACCAGCGTATCGACGCTGAGACCATCCGCAATTACATCACCATCAAGCCGGGCAAGGCTTTCTCCAGTTCCGATATCGACGGTGCGGTCAAGGCACTGTTCGGAACTGGCCTGTTTTCGGACGTGCAGATCAACCAGGTCGGCTCGACGCTGGTGGTCAAGGTCGCCGAGTACCAGGTGGTCAACCAGGTGCTGTTCCAGAACAACAAGAAGCTCAAGGACAATGCACTTGCGGCGGCGGTGCAGCTGAAGCCGCGCGGAACGTTCTCGCAGGCGACGCTCGATGCCGACGTGGAATCGGTCAAGGCTGCATACAGGCGCATTGGTCGTGACGATGTGACCGTGACCACGCAGGTTATGCAGCTTGGCGACAATCGCGTAAACGTTGTCTTCAACATCGTTGAAGGCGATCGCACGCAGATCGCGGCGGTCAATTTCGTCGGCAACAGTGCCTATTCCAGCCGCCGCCTGGCGGATATCATCAATACCAAGCGCTCGTCCTGGCTTTCCTTCGTCCTGCGCGACGACGTCTATGACGATGACAAGCTGCGCGCGGACGAGGAGCTGCTGCGCCGCTTCTACTACAATCACGGCTATGCCGACTTCCAGGTCGTGTCTGCTGTCGGCGAGCTCGACAGCGCGACGAACAAGTACACGGTCACCATCACCGTCCAGGAAGGCGACCGCTACACGTTCGGTGATGTCAGCGTCGAGAGCTCGATCCCTGAAGTCGACGGCAAGTCGCTGGAATCGGTGATCGAGACCCATAAGGGTGACGTCTACAACGCCAAGAACGTCGAGGATTCCATCATCGCGCTGACCGAGAAGGTGGCCGGTTCCGGCTATGCCTTCGCGCAGGTCACGCCGCGCGGCGACCGGAATTTCGAGAACCACACCATTTCGGTCGTCTACACGATCGACCAGGGCACCAAGGCCTATATCGAGCGCATCGAGATCCGCGGCAACGATCGCACGCGTGACTATGTCATTCGCCGCGAGTTCGATGTCAGCGAAGGCGACGCCTTCAACCAGGTGCTCATCCAGCGCGCGAAGAAGCGCCTGGAAAACCTGAATTACTTTGAGAAAGTCGACATCTCGACCGTGCCGGGCTCGCAGCCTGACCAGGTCGTTCTGGTGGTCGATGTGGTCGAGAAATCGACCGGCGAGTTCTCGGTGGGCGCTGGTTATTCGACCGGTGGCGACACGGCCGGTCCGTCGGTCGAAGGATCGGTGACCGAGCGCAACTTCCTCGGTCGTGGCCAGTTCATCAAGCTGTCGGCGGGCGGCGGCAAGAATTCACGCGACTACAGCCTGTCCTTCACCGAGCCTTATTTCCTCGGACGGCGCATCGCCGCCGGCTTCGACATCTTCAAGTCGACCAGGGAATACGACAACTACGACAGCGATACCACGGGTGCGACGGTGCGCTTCGGTCTGCCGATCACCGACAGCATCTCGACCCAGTTGGCGTACAACATCTCGCAAGAGAAATATGAGCTGGATGACAGCTGCGATGCAAATGGCGACGGGGTTCCTGATCCCGGTTGCAGTGTTTCCACGGCTATCCTGGACGGCATCGAACAAAGCCCTTGGATCAAGTCGTCGGTCAGCCTCGGGCTGGTCTACAACACCATCGACGATATGAAGAGCCCGCACGAGGGTATCTATGCCACCACGACCGTGGAAGTCGCAGGCCTCGGTGGTGATGCCAAGTTCGTGAAAGTCACGGGCCGCGGCAGCATCTACCAGACGCTGTCGGAGCAGTACGACCTGGTCGGGCTCATTTCAGGTGGCGCTGGCCATGTTGAAGGATACGGCAGCGATGGTCTGCGGATTTTCGATCAGTTCCAGAGCACCGATCGCATGATCCGTGGCTTCGCCTATGGCGGCATCGGTCCTGTCGATACTGCTACTGGCGACCATCTCGGCGGCACGACCTATTTCAATGCGTCGGCAGAGGCCCAGTTCCCGCTCCCGGTCATTCCGGAGAGCTTTGGCTTGCGTGGCGCGGTCTTCGCGGACGCGGCAACGCTCTATGGAAGCAAGGTCGACACCGCTGGCGTCACTCAGGACTCGGTCGGCATGAAGTTGCGTGCCTCGGTCGGCCTCGGCCTGATGTGGGCATCGCCATTCGGTCCGATCCGTATCGACTATGCGATCCCGGTCAAGAAGGAAGCGCGCGACGACGTGCAGGAATTCAACTTCGGCATATCGACCCGCTTCTGATCGGCGGCCAACGATGCTCCCGGGTCCTCAGGGTCCGGGAGAAATGTTCCGACCTAGCTGGATATAGCTTCTGGAATGACCGATCCGGTGTTCTTCGCGCCATCACGCCGGTATACGGCGGGCGAAGTCGCGAATCTGACCGGCTCGGTGCTCGTCGATTCCGGCCACTCCGATATTTCGATCGAAGCACTCGCGCCTGCCAGCGAGGGCGGCGAGAATGCGCTCGTCTTTGTCGATGGCAAGCGTAATTCCGCGCTGATGCCGTCGCTGCGGGCAGCCGCGGTCCTGTGCCCGGCGGAATTTGCCGGCAAGGCGCCGGCAAGCGTTGCCGTTCTCATTCATCCGCGTCCGCAACAGGCCTTCGCGCTGATCGGGCGTCTGCTGTTTCCGAGGGCGGCGACACCAGGGCCAATGACCAGTGAAACCGGCGTCTCGCCGCACGCTCATGTCGATGCGACCGCGCATGTCGAAGCCGGTGCCGTCATCGAGGCCGGCGCGGTGATCGGGCCAGGTGCTTCGATCGGCAGCGGCACCGTCATCGCCCCAAATGCGGTTATTGGACAATCCTGCCAGATCGGCCGCGACGGCTATGTCGGTCCAGGAGCCAGCATCCAGTATGCCTTGATCGGCAATCGCGTCATCATTCATGGCGGCGCGAGGATAGGCCAGGATGGTTTTGGGTTCGTCGGCGGGGCCAAGGGTCCAGAACGCGTGCCGCAGATCGGCCGTGTCGTTATTCAGGATGATGTCGAGATCGGCTCCAACACCACCGTCGATCGCGGCGCCATGTCCGATACGATCATCGGCCAGGGCACCAAGATCGACAATCTCGTGCAGATCGCCCATAACGTCCGCATCGGCCGCAATTGCATAATAGCCGGGCTTTCGGGTATTTCGGGTTCTGTGGTCGTGGGTGACAATGTCACCATGGGCGGCGGCGTCGGGCTTGCGGATCACCTGACCATAGGGACAGGGGCCAAGCTTGCCGCAAGAAGTGGATTTATGAGCAATGTCCCTGCAGGCGAGATCTGGGGCGGCTATCCGG
>NZ_RZPH01000275.1:0-6212 GCF_004022825.1 Mesorhizobium sp. M7A.F.Ca.CA.004.04.2.1 | reverse complement strand
GTCGAGCGCCTCGCCGACCAGCCGGTAGCCGGGATCGGATACCAGCGGCGTGCCGGCATCGGAGATCAGCGCCACGCTCTGCCCGGCCTGAAGTGCCGATATCAGCTTCGGCCCGGCCTCGCCGGCATTGTGTTCATGATAGGCCGTGGTGCGGCGGCGAATGCCGTAGCGGTCGAGCAGCACGCGCGACACCCGCGTGTCTTCGCAGGCGACGATGTCGGCAGCGGCCAGCGTCTCCAGCGCGCGCAGCGTGATGTCGGCGAGATTGCCGATCGGCGTCGCCACCAGATAGAGCGCCGGCTCCAATGGCCGTGCCGCGATCTCGGTCTGCCCGACCACATAGCTGCGCTTGCTCGTCTCTGCGGTCACCGATGACTTCTCCATTCAGCCCTGTTTGGCACGGCTGACGCGGGCTTGCAAAAGCTGACGCCGATGTAAGGAATTCGCCTTTCCTTTGCCACAGTGGGGAACCAAACCGGCGTTGGCAGATTAGCCCCCTGATTCCGGAGGAGGACAGGATGGACAGCCTGAAGATACAGGACGCTTTCGAGCCCTACTATGCCGGCCGCAAGCGCGGTGCCGCGCCCAGGGACAAGCGCCTATCTGCCAAGACCGAGCACAGCCTGGCCAAAGAGCGAGCCGTGAGCGCTTTGCCGACCAACGTCAGGCTTTCCGACAACAAACCCGATAGCACGACGGAGCACTGACCGGACGATGCCCAATCGCTTCGATATCTTCATCACCCGTCTTGAAACAAAGAATGCCCGCAACGGCGCGCAACTAGCCTCGATAGGCGACCAGCACCGCGCCCGCCGCGATAAGAGCGACGCCAAGCCAATTCGCTCAGGACAACCGCTCGCCGAGAAAGGCCGCGCCAAACACCGCCACAAGCACGACGCTTAGCTTGTCGATCGGCGCCACCTGCGCCGCATTGCCGATCTTCAGGGCGCGAAAGTAGCAGAGCCATGACGCGCCGGTCGCCAGACCGGACAGGCCTAGGAAAGCCCAAGTCTTTGCCGAGATCGTGGCCGGCGACTGGAACTGGCCGCTGGCAAGCAGGATGGCACCGAGCACGATCAGGATGATGACCGTGCGGATGAAGGTGGCGAAATCGGAATTGATGTTCTCGATGCCAACCTTGGCGAAGATCGCCGTCAGGGCAGCGAACGCAGCTGAGAGCAATGCCCAGAATTGCCAGGAGGATACGGTCAGGTTCATGCCGGTGGCCTTTGCGGATGAGGTCTCAACCGAGATACCGTGAAACGCGTGCCTTCAGAAGTGTAATCCTAAGCTTCGGAGATTGGACGAGGCTTCCCCACCTTCGTCATCCACGGGCGGAGCAGGAGCGAAGCGACGTCGCGAAGACCCGAGGATCCATTCCGTGACTTCTGAATTTCGCTACGGTGCAGAATTTGGAAAGCTGGCGTGGAGAAGATGCGCCGGCAACGAAATCTATTGTTTGAACGGGACAAGTGGCAGAGCAGGCATGCCCATTCTGGACCGTGACGCCCCGCAGCAGCCGTCGCGGCATGGATCCTCGGGTCTGCGCGCCGCTTCGCGTCGTTCCGCCCGTGGATGACGAGGCGGGAGGAGCTTGGCGCAGGCAAAGCTACCTGCCTACCGCGCCAGATCGGCGACCACGGCGTCGAGCACGATCATGCCGGCGGCCGTGGCGCGCAGGCGCGAATTGCCGATCGGCGCCACCAGCCCCTCTCCCTGCAGCATCGACAGCCGTGCTGACGACAGGCCGCGTCCGGAGAACGTTTCGTAGCGGGAGAGGTCGATGCCTTCGGCGAGCCGCAGGCCCATCAGCAGGAATTCGTCGGCCTCTTCCGAACGCGTCAGGATTTCGCCGCCGGTGACGCCATGGCCCTTGGCTTCGACCAGATTGGCCCAGGTTTCCGGCATCCGCTCGGCGATCGTCACCGTGCGGCGGCCATTCTCGACGAAGCGGCCATGCGCGCCCGGCCCGACGCCGACATATTCGCCATAGCGCCAATAGGTGAGGTTGTGCCGGCTCTCGGCACCCGGCCTTGCGTGATTGGAAATCTCGTAAGCCGGCAAACCATGCGCCGATGTAATCTCCTGCGTCAGCGCATAGAGGTCGGCGGCGTGGTCATTGTCGGGAATGATGAATTTTTTCGCCGCATGCAGCGCGTGGAACGGCGTGCCCTCCTCGATGGTCAGCTGGTAGAGTGACAGATGGTCGGCGGCATGGCCGATCGCCTGTTCCAGCTCCGATGCCCAAGCCTCCGGCGTCTGGCCGGGCCGGGCATAGATGAGGTCGAAGGACAGCCTCGGGAATATTTCCCGCGCGAGGCCGATGGCGTGCAGGGCCTCTTCGACATTGTGCAACCGGCCGAGGAAGCGCAAATCCTTGTCATTCAGCGCCTGCACGCCGAGCGACACGCGGTTGACGCCGGCTGCCCGGTAGCCGCGAAAGCGTTCGGCCTCGACCGAGGACGGATTGGCCTCCAGCGTCACCTCGATGCCGTCAGGCACAGTCCAGTTCTTCGCCACGGCGTCAAGAACCCTGGCCACGGTTTCCGGCTTCATCAGCGACGGCGTGCCGCCGCCGAGAAAAACGCTGGTCACCTCGCGCGGCCCGGTGCGTTCGCGCATCGTCGCCAGCTCGGCCTCGAAGGCACTGGCGAAGCGGTCCTGATCGACCGGCTGGTGGCGGACATGGCTGTTGAAGTCGCAATAGGGGCACTTGGCCGCGCAGAACGGCCAATGAACATAGACGCCGAAGCCGGGCGTCCGGTCGAGCAGGATGCTCATGCCGAGCCCAATCTCGCTTTAGCGAACTTCTGGAAAGCGCGAGCGCGGTGCGACAGCGCCGTCGGCTGGCCGGGCCTCCAGCCGTGCTTTTCCTCGGCGCTCATTTCGCCGAAGGTCTTTTCGAAGCCGTCGGGGAGGAAGACCGGGTCGTAACCGAAGCCGAGTTCGCCGCGCGGTGGCCAGACCAGCGTGCCTTCGGCCTCACCGCGATAATATTCGGCCTCGCCGTCGGGAAACGCCAGACAGATGACGGCAACGAAGCGTCCCTTGCGCTGTTGCGGCAAGGCCGCGCCGACCTCCTGCAACGCCACTTCGGTGCGCTGCATGGCCATGCCGAAATCTCTGCTGCCATCCGGGGTTTCGGCCCAGTTGGCGGTGTAGACGCCGGGCGCGCCATCAAGCGCGTCGACGCACAGGCCGGAATCGTCCGACAGCGCCGGCAGGCCGGTCGCCTTGGCGGCGGCGAGCGCCTTGATGTAGGCGTTCTCCTCGAAGGTGGTGCCGGTCTCGTCCGGCTCCGGCAGGCCATACTCCTTGGCCGACTTCGCTTCGAAGCCGAACGGCCCCATCAGGTCGGCGAATTCGCGCAGCTTGCCTTCATTGTGGCTGGCGACGACGATCTTCTTGCCATCAAGAGAATGCATCAAAGGCCCCAGATTCGTGGCTCGGCGAATTCGATCGAATTGCCCGAGGGGTCGCGTATATAGATCGAACGGCCGCCCTGCGGCCACTCGAATTCGCTTTCGATGGCGATCTTCTTCGCCGCGAGATGGGCTTTCCAGCCGGCGATTTCATCGCCGGTCGCCGTAAAGCACAGATGACCTTGGCCGACCGCGCCATGCGGCGGCACCGGCAGCCTGGCGTCAGGCGCCGGCGGCACTTTCGTCGCCTCGGCGTTGAAGACGAGCAGCACGCCCGGCCCGCAGCGGAAGAAGAGGTGGCGGCCGTCGACCTTGCCGAGGAGATTGAGGCCGAGGATGTCGGTGTAGAAGGTTTCCGCTGCGGGAAGATCGGTGACGTAGAGAGCGGATTCAAGGATGGCCGAGGGCGTCACGAGGCGCCCCCCTCTGGCCTGCCGGCCATCTCCCCCTCAAGGGGGGAGATCGGATGCCATTTCGGTATTCGCCAATCTCCGGCGTTGCAGGGTGCGCGACAACGCAGAAGTCGCCAATCTCCCCACTTGAGGGGGAGATGGCCGGCAGGCCAGAGGGGGGCGCTCAAACTCGACATCGAAAAACTAAGCCACCGCCATCTGCTGCAGACTCACCAACCTCTGGATGCCTTTCTTGGCCAGGCCCATCAAGTCCGCGAACTGCTCCTCGGAGAAAGGCTCGCCCTCGGCGGTGCCCTGGATCTCGACGATGCCACCCTTGCCGGTCATGACGAAATTGGCGTCGGTGCCGGCCGAAGAATCCTCGATATAGTCGAGGTCGATGACCGGCTGGCCGTCATGGATGCCGCAGGAGATCGCCGCGACATGGTCCTTCAGCACCTTGGCGACGCTGGCCATCTGGCGCGCTTCCATCCAGCGCAGGCAGTCATACAGCGCCACCCAGCCGCCGGTGATCGATGCGGTGCGGGTGCCACCATCGGCCTGGATGACGTCGCAGTCGACGGTGATCTGCTGCTCGCCCAGCGCCTGCAGGTCGACCACGGCGCGCAGGGAGCGGCCGATCAGCCGCTGGATTTCGAGCGTGCGGCCGCCCTGCTTGCCGGCCGAAGCCTCGCGGCGCATGCGCTCGCCGGTCGAGCGCGGCAGCATGCCGTATTCCGCCGTCACCCAGCCCTTGCCGGAATTGCGCATCCAGCCCGGCACTTTTTCCTCGAGGCTGGCCGTGCACAGGACATGAGTGTCGCCGAACTTCACCAGGCATGAGCCTTCGGCATGCTTGGAGACGCCGCGCTCGAAGGAGATGGCACGCATTTCGTCGAATTGGCGTTTGGAAGGGCGCATTCAGGCTGCTTTCTTGTCATTTTTCGGAATCTTGGCCGGCTTGTAACCGCATGGGACGCGTGGCGCAAAGGAAAATGGCCCGACGATCTGACTCAGACACCGGGTGATCTCACAAAGACACCGGGTGATCTCACACAGACACCGGGTTGCGCGGGTGCAGTGTAAGTCTATATCCTTGGGCCGGAGGTTTTTGGCCGTATGACCAAGGCAGTCGATCCCGCTTCGCAGTCGCCCGCGCTCCAGTCGCTCGACATGCGTTCGCGCGACATCTTCCGGCGCATCGTCGATTCCTACCTCAGGGACGGCGAACCCGTGGGCTCGCGCAGCCTGTCGCGCATCCTGCCGTCTTCGCTGTCGCCGGCCACCATCCGCAACGTCATGAGCGACCTCGAGCATCTCGGCCTGATCTACGCGCCGCACATTTCGGCCGGCCGGCTGCCGACGCAGGCCGGCCTGCGTTTCTTCGTCGATGCCTTCATGGAGCTTGGCGATCTTTCCGACGAGGAGCGCCGCGCCATCGAGGCACAGGTTCGGGCGTCCGGCTCGGGCGCGACGCTGGAACACATGCTGACCGAGGCCAGCCAGATGCTGTCGGGCATGTCGCGCGGCGCCGGCCTGGTGCTGGCCGCCAAGAACGAGGTGGCGCTGAAGCACATCGAATTCATCCAGCTCGAACCGACCAAGGCGCTGGCAGTGCTGGTGTCGCAGAATGGCGACGTCGAAAATCGCGTCGTCGAGCTGCCCGCCGGCATCACCGTCTCGCAACTGCACGAGGCCTCGAATTTCCTTAACGCCCATATACGCGGCCGCACGCTGGCCGAGGCGCGGATCGAGATCGCCCGCATCAAGGAAGAAACCAGGGCCGCGCTCGACACGCTGTCGCAGGACCTAGTCGAGAAGGGGCTGGCGGTGTGGGCCGGCGCCGATAGCGGCCTGCCGGCACGGCTCATCGTGCGCGGGCGCGCCAATCTGCTCGAAAACGTCACCGCCCAGGCCGACATCGAACTGCTGCGGCATCTGTTCGAGGACATGGAGACGCAGGACGGGCTTATCCAGCTGCTTGACCTCGCCGAGCAGGGCTCGGGCGTGCGCATCTTCATCGGCTCGGAAAACAAGCTGTTTTCGCTGTCGGGCTCGTCGCTGGTGGTGGCGCCTTATCGCGACAAGGATGCCCGCGTCGTCGGCGCGCTCGGCGTCATCGGCCCGACCCGGCTGAACTACGCGCGCATCGTCCCAATGGTCGACTATACGGCGCAGCTGATTTCACGCATGCTGCGCTGAGCTGATCCAACCGAGGAGACGATGATGGCGCTCGAAGAATTCAAGGCCCGGATCAGCCTCCTGCTGGAGGAGATGGTCAACCAGCCGGAAGACCAGCACGAGATCCAGGAGCAGTTGCGCGAAAAACTGCAGGAAATGCGCGCCATGGGCCTGCCGCTGCCGGCCGATCTCGTCGAGTTGGAAAAACGCCTCGACG
>NZ_RZPH01000274.1:0-6215 GCF_004022825.1 Mesorhizobium sp. M7A.F.Ca.CA.004.04.2.1 | reverse complement strand
GCTGTCCGTCCTCGCCATAGATGGTGTCCTCGGTCAGTGCCTGGCCGATGCCTTGCACGACGCCGCCATGCACCTGGCCGGCGAGCAGGATCGGGTTCACGGTGACGCCGAAATCGTCGACGATGGTGTAGCGGACGATCTCGGTCGCGCCGGTGTCGGGATCGATCTCGACCTCGCAGATATGAGTGCCGTTGGGATAGGTGCATTCGTCCTGCACGAACTCGCCAAAGCCCTTGAGATCATCCGGCGTCTTGGCGGCCTTGGCGATGGCGGAAAAATCGATCGAGCGATCGGTGCCGACGATGCGGGCAACACCATCAGACAGCTCAATGTCGCCGGCCGAGGCTTCAAGCTCGTCGGCGGCGAGGCGCTTGATCTTGTTGGCCAGATCCTCGCCCGCGCGGGAAGCCGATACACCCCCCAGCGGTATGGAGCGCGAGCCGCCGGTGCCGCCGCCGGCTTTCAATTCATCGGTATCGCCCTGGCGGACATGGATCTTGTCGATGTCGAGATTGAGCTTTTCCGACAGGAACTGCGCATAGGCGGTGGCATGCCCCTGCCCGTTGGTCTGGGTGCCGATCTTCAGCGTCACCGTGCCATCGCCGTTGAGTTCGACGAAGGCCGGTTCGGAGCCCGGAAAGGCACAGGCCTCGATATAGGTCGCCATGCCGAGGCCGCGGATTTTTCCGCCGGCCTTCGATTGCGCCAGCCGCTCGGGAAACGCTTTCCATTCGGATTGCTCAATAGCGCGCTCCATATGGCCTTCGAATTCACCGGTGTCGTAGAGGCGGCCGGTTTGCGTCCGGTAGGGAAATTGCTCCGGCCGGATGAAGTTGCGGCGGCGGATCTCCTCGACAGGCAGGCGGAGATCGTGGGCGCAGGCATCGACCAGCTTTTCCAACAGGAACGCCGCTTCCGGCCGGCCGGCACCGCGATAGGCATCGACCGGGCAGGTGTTGGTGTAAAGGCCGGTGACCGAGACATCGAGCGCCTGGATATCGTAGACACCGGTCGACATGGTGACGCCGATATAGGGGATGAACGGGCCGTATTGCGAGATATAGGCGCCGATGTTGGCGAGCAGGTCCACCTTCATGCCGAGAAAGCGGCCGTCCTTGTCGAGCGCCATCTCGGCCGTGACGAAATTGTCGCGGCCTTGCGCGTCGGTCAGGAAGTGCTCCGTGCGGTCACCGGCCCATTTCACCGGGCGGCCAAGCCGCTTTGCCGCTTCCAGCACCAGCGGATATTCGCGGTAGACGAAGCTCTTCGGCCCGAAACCACCGCCGACATCAGGCGTGATGACGCGCAGCTGGTCCTTCTTGATCTTGAACACGCTGGCCAGGATATACTGCATGGAGTGCACGCCTTGCGACCCGGTGGTCAGCACGAAGCGCTTCTCCTCGACGTTCCATTCGCCGATCGCGGAGCGCGGCTCCATGTAGTTGCACACCAGCCGGTTGTTGACGAACTCGATGCGGGTGACATGGGCGGCCTTGGCGAAAGCCGCTTCGCTCTTTTTCTTGTCGCCCATGTGGTAGCTGAAGGCGCGGTTGGAACCAAGCTCCGGCCAGACCAGCGGCGTGCCTTCGGCCAATGCCGTTGCCGTCCCGGAGGCCGCATCTTCGCCGTCATAGTCGACATCGATCAGTTCGGCGGCATCCTGCGCCAAGGCTCGGCTGTCGGCGACGACGAAGGCAATGGCATCGCCGACATAGTTGACGCGGTCGCCGCACAGGATCGGGATGTCGCGCGTCGGAGCCTTGGTGCCGTCCGGCTGTTCCTGCATGACGCCGGATTTCAGATCGCCGAGATGGGCAAGATCCTTGCCGGTCAGCACCAGATGGACGCCAGGTGCCGTCTTCGCCGCCTCGGTCGAACCGATGGTGAAGCTGGCCTTGGCGACCGGCGAGCGCAGGACATAGCCATGCAGGACGCCAGCCGGCTGGATGTCGTCGGTATAGCGGCCCTGGCCCTGGATGAAGGCGGCATCCTCGCGCCGCAGCACGGATGCGCCCATGCCGAATTTCGGTGTGACGACGGTCATGGGTGCCTCGTGATGATGACAGGAGAAGGAACGCCTGAAATAGGCATTGCCTCAGTTTTGTCGAGGGGCCGTTTCGTGTAAAGAGCGCGGACTTCAAATTTCTTGGACCAGCGGACACAATCCGCCGCCAACGCAATCGACAGGAAAACCCACGGAATGCGCACGGACACCGGCCAGGTCTTCAAACTCGAAGACTATCGCCCCAACGACTACCTCATTCCGAAAACCGACCTTACCTTCCGCCTTTCGCCAGACGCAACGCGTGTCACCGCCGTCCTCACGATAGAGCGTCGTGACGACGTCTCCCTGTCGGCACCGTTGGTGCTCGACGGCGACGGGCTGACGCTCAAGCGCATCGAGATCGACGGCAAGAAGGTAAAACCGGCGGATCTGCTGGCGACGCCTGACCGGTTGACAATCCTCAAGCCTCCGGCGGCACGTCGCTTCCAGTTGCTCATAGAGACCGAGGTGGCGCCGGCGGGCAACGAAGCCCTGATGGGCCTCTACCGCTCGAGCAATGTCTACTGCACGCAATGCGAAGCGGAGGGCTTTCGCCGCATCACCTATTTCCTCGATCGTCCCGACATCCTGTCCGTCTACACGGTGCGCATAGAAGCAATGCGTGACGAAGCGCCGCTGCTCCTGTCCAACGGCAACCTGGTCGACAGGGGCGACCTCGGCGACGGCTGGCACTATGCAGTGTGGCACGACCCTTTTCCCAAGCCATCCTATTTGTTCGCGCTGGTGGCCGGCAATCTCGGCCAGCTTGCAGACAGTTTCGTCACGCTGTCGGGCCGCACGGTCGAACTCGGCATCTATGTCGAGCCCGGCAAGGAGAAGCTGGCCGGCTACGCGATGGATGCCCTGAAGCGGTCGATGAAATGGGACGAAGAGGCATTCGGCCGCGAATACGATCTCGACGTCTTCAACATCGTCGCCGTGTCCGACTTCAACATGGGAGCGATGGAGAACAAGGGCCTCAACATCTTCAACGACAAATATGTGCTGGCCGACCGGGAGACCGCGACGGACGCCGATTTCGCCAATATCGAGGCGATCATCGCGCATGAGTATTTCCACAATTGGACAGGCAACAGAATCACTTGCCGCGACTGGTTCCAGCTCTGCCTGAAGGAAGGCCTGACGGTTTTCCGCGACCACGAATTCTCCGCCGACCAGCGCTCGCGCGCGGTCAAGCGCATCGCCGAAGTGCGCACCTTGCGCGCCCACCAGTTTCCCGAGGACCAGGGCCCACTGGCGCATCCAGTGCGGCCGCGCCGCTACCGCGAGATCAACAATTTCTACACCGCCACGGTCTACGAGAAGGGCTCTGAAGTGGTGCGCATGATCCGCACAATTCTCGGTGCCGACGTCTTTCGCGCCGGCATGGACCTCTATTTCGAGCGGCACGACGGTGACGCGGCGACGATCGAGGATTTCATCAAGGTGTTCGAGGATGCGTCCGGCCGCGACCTGTCGCAGTTCGCGCTCTGGTATCATCAGGCAGGCACGCCGAACCTGACGATCAGTTCGACGCACAATCCGGCGGCGCAGGAATTCACGCTCGAAATCGAGCAGTCGGTACCGCCGACACCCTCCGAAAGCCGCAAGCGGCTGATGCACATCCCGCTGGCTTTCGGCCTGATCGGCGCCGGCGGCAAGCCTGTGCCATATAGCGGCGTCGAAGGCGCCAGCGTCGAGGACGGCGTCATCCATATCCGCAAGCGTCGCCACATGGTGCGGTTTTCAGGCGTCACCGAGCGCCCGGCCGTGTCGCTCAACCGCGGCTTTTCGGCGCCGGTGACATTGTCCGTCGAGCAGAAAGCCGACGACCAGTTCTTTCTCGCCCGCCATGACAGCGACGCCTTCTCGCGCTGGCAGGCCTTCAATACATTGCTGACCGATGCACTGATCACCGCCTTCCGCGAGATCCTCGGCGGCAAGCAGCCGGCCTTTGCACCGCGGCTGATCGAACTCGCCGGCAGCATCGCCGGCGACGAGACCCTGGAGCCGGCCTATCGAGCACTGGCGCTGGCATTGCCCGGCGAAGCCGACATCGCCCGCGACATCGGCCGGAACATCGACCCCGATGCTATCTATGCGGCTCGCGAGGCACTGGCGTTGGCGATCGGCACTGCGAACCGGGACGTTTTTTCGGGCCTTTACCGCGGCCTTGCAGACAAAGCAGCGTTCAGCCCCGACGCGGCGAGCGCCGGACGACGCGCCTTGCGCAACACCTTGCTGGATTATCTGTCGCTGCAGCCGAGTGGAGCAGCACTCGCCGCCAGGCATTTCCAGTCGGCGACCAACATGACCGACCGCGCGGCAGCACTTGCCGTGCTCGCGCATCGTCACCACGGTTCGCCCGAGGCGGTCGAGGCGCTGGCGGCTTTCGAGACGACCTATAGGTCCGACCCGCTGGTCATGGATAAATGGTTCCAGATCCAGGCCAGCGTTCCGGGACCGCAAACCGTCGACACCGTGAAGGCCCTGACCAGCCACCCGGCCTTCTCGATGGGCAATCCGAACCGGGTGCGCTCGCTGATCGGCACCTTCTCCAGCGCCAACCAGACCGGCTTCCATCGTGCTGACGGCGAAGGCTACTGGTTCTTTGCCCAGACTGTGCTCGAGGTTGAAAAGCGCAACCCGCAAGTGGCGGCCAGGCTGGCGACGGCGCTCAGATCGTGGCGTTCGCTCGAACCTTTGCGGCAGGCCAAGGCCAGGGAAGCGCTGCTGTCGATCGCCGGCGCCGAAAACCTGTCGGCGGATCTGCGGGATATCGTCGAGCGCACGCTGACGTAAATATGCAATTTCTTCAAGCGCCCGTTAAATCAGTCCCGGCTGATGGGACTGGGGCTTTGCGGTCAACTCGATCCCAAGCGCCTTCATCACGGCAATCGTCGTTTTCAGGGTCGGATTGCCGTTCTCACTGAAGGAGCGATAAAGCTGTTCACGCGAAAGTCCCGTCTGGCTCGCTATTTGGGCCATGCCCTTGGCGCGGGCTACGACACCCAGCGCGTGCGCGATATAGCCGGAATCTTCGGAAGCAAATGCTTCCGCCATGAATGCCGCAATGGCCTCATCAGAGGTCAGGCCTTCAGCCGGATCAAAGGTTGTCAGTTTCTCAGCCATTTCATTCGCTCCATTCCTTTGCCAGACGTTTCGCCGTCGTGATGTCCTTCTTTTGGGTGCCTTTGTCGCCGCCGCACAGAAGGACGATGATCGTGGTCCCCCGCTTCTGAAAATAGACGCGGTAGCCCGGGCCGTAGTGGATACGCAACTCGCTTATCCCTTCCCCCACGGGCTCGACATCTCCCGGATGCCCATAGGCAAGGCGGTCGAGCCGAGCAAAGATCGCACCCCGAGCGCGCTCATCCCTTAGCCGCGTCCACCACTTTCGGAACGTTTCCGTCTGCTTCAGGTCGATCATGAGGATCATGTAGTTTATAAACTACAATTTGTCAATCCTCAGAGACGGTCAGGCGCACAAGCGGCATTGGACCGTTTCGGCATTATTTTAGTCGATTTTTAATCTTTTTTCGCCGGACTACTGGACAAGGCGAATCACCTTTGATTCTTTACTGACGATTCGGATGTGCGGCGTTTGCCGGATCACCAAGCAGCATAGGCAAATTCGGGGAGTGCCATTTATGGCGAAGGCGGACGCGTGGGGCGCGCCCGGAGGGACGGTTTTTGCGCATCGCGAGACGCGCGGCGACG
The DNA here is from genome assembly GCF_004022825.1 of Mesorhizobium sp. M7A.F.Ca.CA.004.04.2.1. Classification (NCBI taxonomy): domain Bacteria; kingdom Pseudomonadati; phylum Pseudomonadota; class Alphaproteobacteria; order Hyphomicrobiales; family Phyllobacteriaceae; genus Mesorhizobium; species Mesorhizobium sp. M7A.F.Ca.CA.004.04.2.1. The sequence goes on along the minus strand of NZ_RZPH01000274.1, from coordinate 451 downwards.
GTCTTGCCGGGAATACGCGGCTCATCGCCGAACCGGCCTACCGGCGGCTTCTGGCCGCCGAGCCGCTGCTGCGCCGATCAATACCTGTCCTCATCATCACCTTCCTGATCGTCATCGCGGCGCTGCGTGTGCTGTCGCTGATGAACGAGCGCGACGATGTCGAGCGCAATGCCAAGGCGATCCTGACGCGGGCGGCGGGCCAGCTGGCCAGTTCGCTCGCCACAACCTCGGAAACGGTGCCCGGCGCCATACAGGATCTGCTGGAGACCACCAGCCGTCAGGGCGCGATGGGCCGCAGCCATGTGCTTGTCATCACCGACAGCGCTTTCAAGATCGTCGCGGTGACGCCGCGCTCGATGCCATGGCAGGGCCATTCGCTCGACGGCCTCGTCGAGGGCGGCCAGCCCTTGTTCATGTTCGGCGATCGTGCCGGCGTCATGGACGTCAACAT
>NZ_RZPH01000273.1:0-6224 GCF_004022825.1 Mesorhizobium sp. M7A.F.Ca.CA.004.04.2.1 | reverse complement strand
CTGGCGATGGCATCGGCTGGCGCACCAATGCCGACCGGAACATCGATGTGGAAGATCGTGCCGCGTCCGACCTTCGACGAGAATGTCACGGGATGGCCGAGCGCGCTGGCCATGCGGCGCACGATGGCGAGCCCGAGCCCGAGACCGCCACCGTCCAGTTCGGCATTGGCCGGCGAGGTGCCGCGATGGAATTCCTCGAACACCGCCTCGCGCTGGTCGTCGGGAATGCCGCAGCCCGTATCGGCGACGTCGATGCGGATGGTGTCGCCGCGATGTCTGGTGCCGACAAGCACGCCGCCCGAGCGTGTATAGCCCAGCGCGTTGGAAAGAATGTTCTGCAGGATGCGGCGCAGCAGCGTGCGGTCGGAGCGGACCACGGCGTGGACCGGCCGGAATTTCAGCGACAGGCCTTTCATCTCCGCCACCGGCAGGAAATCCGAGCGGAGCGACGAGAACAGCGCCTCCAGGCTGACGTCGCCTATGTCGGGCTGCACCACGCCGGCATCGAGCTTTGAGATGTCGAGCAGGGTTCTAAGCAGGTCCTCCATCGTCTCCAGCGAGCGCTCGACCTGCCGCACCAGTTTCTTGCCCTCGTCACTGGTCTGAACTTCGGCGAGCGCCGAAACCGAGAGATGGGCCGCGTTCAGCGGCTGCAGCACGTCGTGGCTGGCAGCGGCGAGGAAACGGGTTTTCGACAGGTTCGCCAGTTCGGCGTTTTCCTTGGCGGCGCTGAGGTCGATGTTCGACTGCTCCAGCCGGCGCAAGGTCGAGTGCAGTTCCTCGGTGCGGGTGCGCACCCGGTTTTCCAGCGAGATCGCGGTCTGGAACAGCGAAAAGGCGTTGCCTTGCTGGTCCATAGAGCGCTCGACGCGGCTGACCAGTGCCGCGTTGATCTTCTTCAGCTTTTCAAGATCGTTTATGTCCCTCAGCGGCATCTTGTTTGCGCCGTCCTATTCCGCCGCCTGGCGCTCGCCAAAGGCGATGCCGGTGAAAGTCTGGTTCAGATGCATCGACCGGTACTGTTCGCCATAGGTGCCGAAGCCGATGACATTGTTGACCCGGTAGAGTTCCGAGATCTCGCGAAATACCTGCCGATTGCGCGCGTCCAGCCGGCGCAGCACGCAGTCGAAGCCGAGGATCATGTCGATACCGCCAAGCCTCTCCTCGACATCGCGCAGGGCGGCGCGCGTCGATTCGACCATGTCCTTGGGTTGAGCGATCGACAGCACAACGCCATCGTCTATGGCGCAGAAGAACGACAGCGAGCCGTCGGCATGCATCTTCTGGATCGACCGGCAATAATATTGGCCGCCCACCTTCACCACCACGGGATGCGAGGCGAAGCTCAGTGGCGTCAGCATCTGCGCGACGATGCCGACGGACGCGGAATATTCCTGCGCCGCATTGGTGGCATTGAACTCGCGCACGATGCGGTGATCGGGATCGGAAGCCGTCACCACCAGTTTTTCATCGGTGGGAACGAAATTGTCGGTCTTGAAGACATGGAAGGGAATTTCGGTCGATATCAGCACGATGATGGCGCTGTCGGAGGTGACCTTGCCGTTCGAGATCAGGCGCGTCGTCTCGAATTTCAGATCGTCGCCGGCGGAGCCGCCAAGCAGCGGAATGTCGTCGAGGCCCCAGTGGATGGCTGAACTCACCGCTTCTTCGGCATAAGAGAGCCCGTCGATGAAGCAGAGCGCGAAAGTGCCTTTGGTCCGATCGCAACCAGGGCGCGCGCGCAGCGATCGCCGCAGGGTCTCCACCTCGCCGGTGATCCTGTCCATACCCGACGAGGACAGATTTTCGACCATCACGCTGACGGCGGTGAACGCGGTGGACGGAAGCAGCATGGCCAGCACATGGCCATCCTCGAGACCTTGCGGCGTGATCTCGCCGGCAGTCGAACAGCCGGCGTGGTGGAGCGCCGGTGCGTGGGTCATGAGCGCCTGGGAAAGGGCGCTGGCTTCGACCAGGCTCTGGGAAAAGAACAGCAGGGCAAAGCCTGCGTCGATGGCGGCTGCTTCCAGTGCGATCGCCTTGGCGAACGCCTCCATGTCGGGCTCGTCCGTAGTGAGCGCCGACAGGCCGCATGCATAGCGCGTCTGTGAATTGGCCAGCGATGTTCTCCGCATTTCCTCCGACGCTTTTTTGTGCGCGGCTGTTTTTAAATGCTTCTGGCGCGCGGGCGTCGACCGACATTGTTGCCTTCAATCGGCGGTTTGGCAATGGGGCCACCGGCACCGCATGTTTGGGCGCGGCCATGACCGAAAGTACAATGTTCCGCGTTTGCGACGTGCTGTTTTTTGTCCGATGTGCGGTGTACGAATAATGCACCACCGAAGCGCGAATACCGCGTCGGCAGCGTGGATACCAAGGTTGATACCCAGGGAGGGACCATGTCGGACGTTTCGTTGATGGTGAACGGAAAGCGGGTCAGCGGTGCTGCCGAGGACCGAACACTTCTGGTTCACTTCCTGCGGGAAAATCTCGGCCTTACCGGCACGCATGTCGGTTGCGACACCTCGCAATGCGGTGCCTGCGTCGTCCACGTCGATGGCAAGGCGGTCAAATCCTGTACGATGCTCGCGGTGCAGGCCTCCGGCTCCACCGTGCTGACGATCGAGGGCCTGGCCAATGGCGCCGACCTGCATCCGGTGCAGGCCGCCTTCAAGGAACATCACGGGCTGCAATGCGGCTTCTGCACGCCGGGCATGATCATGACGGCGACCGACATGATCAGCCGCCACCCCGAAGGGCTCGACGAGGCGACGGTGCGTGCCGAGCTCGACGGCAACATCTGCCGCTGCACCGGCTACCACAACATCGTCAAGGCGATCCTCGCCGCATCGACGACGATGAAGGGGTCCAAGGGTAAGGCGAGACAAGCTGCTTAGGCAAGGGAATAAGGGAGTAGGGCAGTAGGGGAGTAGGGCAAAAAGGCCAACGCAACGAGGCCCTTTTTCCCTAGTCCCTTACTCCCTACTGCCCTACTCCCATAATTCCGGAGGAATTTCTGATGGGCATTGAAGGTGTTGGCGCTCGGGTCGCGCGCAAGGAAGACAAACGGTTCATCACGGGCGCCGGCCGCTATGTCGACGACATGGTGGTTCCCGGCATGAAGCACGCCGCCTTTGTGCGCAGTCCGCACGCGCATGCGCAGATCAAGAAGATCGATGTGAAGAAGGCCCAAGGCATGCCCGGCGTCATCGGCGTGCTGACCGGCAAGGAACTCAAGGCCGACGGCATCGGCAATCTCATCTGCGGTTGGATGATCCACTCCAAGGACGGCTCGCCGATGAAGATGGGAGCGTGGTCGCCACTCGCCTTCGACCGGGTCCGTTATGTCGGCGACGCCGTCGTCATCGTCGTCGCCGAGACCAAGGGGCAGGCGCGCGACGCCGCCGAGGCGGTCGAGATCACCTACAAGGAGCTGAAGGCCGTCGTCGATGCCTCCAAGGCGATGGACAAGGGTGCGCCGCAAATCCACCCCGAAGCGGACAACAATCTGATCTTCGACTGGGACATCGGCAATGCCGACGACACCGCGGCGGCTTTCGGGAAGGCAGCCCATGTCGTCAAGATGGACATCATCAACAACCGGCTGGTGCCCAATGCCATGGAGCCGCGCGCCGCACTTGGCCATTACGACAAGGCCGAGGATCACTATACCTGCTGGACGACCTCGCAGAACCCGCATGTGGCGCGGCTGGTGATGAGCGCCTTCTACAATGTCGCGCCGGAAAACAAGCTGCGCGTGATCGCGCCCGATGTCGGCGGCGGCTTCGGCTCGAAGATCTACATCTATCCCGAAGAGATCGTCTGCCTGTGGGCGTCGAAGAAGACCGGCGTGCCGGTCAAATGGGTGGCCGACCGGACCGAGAGTTTTCTGACCGATGCGCATGGCCGCGACCATCACACCCATGCTGAAATGGCCTTCGACAAGGACCACAGGATCCTCGGCCTGAAGGTGGAAACCCAAGCCAATCTCGGCGCCTACATGTCGCTGTTTTCATCGGCGACGCCGACCTATCTCTATGCGACTCTGCTGTCGGGCCAGTACAACATCCCGGCCATCCACGCCAATGTGAAGGCGATCTACACCAACACCGCGCCCGTCGATGCCTATCGCGGGGCAGGGCGGCCGGAAGCGACCTTCGTCATGGAGCGTATGATGGAGACGGCGGCCCGCCAGTTCGGCGTTTCGCCGGCTGAGTTGCGGCGCAAGAACTTCGTCACCTCGTTTCCGCATCAGACGCCGGTCATCATGTGCTATGACGCCGGCGACTATGCCGCTTCGCTCGATGCGGCAATGCAGGCGTCGGATTATGCCGGCTTCGCCAAGCGCAAGGCCGCCGCCGCCAACAAGGGGCTGCTGCGCGGCATCGGCATGAGCTGCTACATCGAGGCCTGCGGCATCGCGCCGTCTGCGGCCGTCGGCTCGCTCGGCGCCGGTGTCGGCCTTTGGGAATCGGCGGAAGTGCGCGTCAACGCGGTCGGCACGATCGAGGTGCTGACCGGCTCTCACAGCCACGGCCAGGGCCATGAGACGACCTTCGCGCAACTGGTCAATGAGCGCTTCGGCGTGCCGCTCGATTCGGTCTCGATCGTGCATGGCGATACCGACAAGGTGCAGATGGGCATGGGCACCTATGGCTCGCGCTCGGGTGCGGTCGGGATGTCAGCCATCGTCAAGGCGCTCGACAAGGTAGAGGCCAAGGCCAAGAAGATCGCGGCGCACCTGCTCGAGGCCGACGAAGGCGACATCATCATCGAGAACGGCGCGCTGAAGGTGGCCGGCACCGACAAGAACGTGCCGTGGTTCCAGATGGCGCTGGCCGCCTACACTGCCCACAACCTGCCGGGCGGCATGGAGCCCGGGCTCAAGGAGACGGCGTTCTACGATCCGTCGAATTTCACCTTCCCGGCGGGCTGCTATATCTGCGAGGTCGAGGTCGACCCGGAAACCGGCGTGACCGAGATCGTCCAGTTCGTCGCCGCCGACGATTTCGGCAACATCATCAATCCGATGATCGTCGAGGGCCAGGTGCATGGCGGGCTGGCGCAAGGCATTGGCCAGGCACTGCTCGAAGGCGCCCATTACGACAACAGCGGACAATTGCTGACCGCGAGCTACATGGACTACACCATGCCGCGCGCCGGCGATCTGCCGTCGTTCAAGGTCTCGACCTCGAACACGCCTTGCCCGGGCAATCCGTTGGGGATCAAGGGTTGCGGCGAGGCCGGCGCGATCGGCTCGCCGCCGGCGGTGATCAACGCTATCACCGACGCCATCGGCAGCAACGATCTTGCCATGCCGGCTTCGCCGTCCACCGTGTGGGCCGCGATCCGCGCGACGAAACATTGAACGCGAATGGCGAATAGGGGTAGCGAATAGGGAAGAGAATGTTCGCTACTTCCTGCTCGCTCTTTCACCCAGGGGAGAAAGACAAATGTACGCAGTCAACTATCATCGCGCCGCCTCGGTCGCCGATGCCGCCAAGCTGATCAAGACCGGCGACGCCAAGCTGCTTTCGGGCGGTATGACGCTGATCCCGGCGATGAAGACGCGGCTTGCCGCGCCGTCCGACCTTGTCGACCTGTCGCGGATCACGGAGCTGCAGGGCGTCACGGTGTCGGGCAAGACCGTCACCATCGGCGCTGCCACCACGCATAATGCTGTTGCCAATGACGAGAAGCTGAAGAAGGCCTGTCCGGCGCTTTCCCATCTGGCATCGCTGATCGGCGATCCGGCGGTGCGCCACAAGGGAACGATCGGCGGCTCGATCGCCAACAACGATCCGGCGGCCGATTATCCGGCGGCGCTGCTGGCGCTGGGCGCCACCATCATCACCAACAAGCGCGAGATCGCTGCCGACAAGTTCTTCAAGGGCCTGTTCGAGACCTCGTTGAAGGACGGCGAAATCGTCACCGCCGTCACCTTCACCGCGCCGGCCAAGGCGGCCTATGAAAAATTCCGCAATCCGGCATCGCGCTACGCCATCGACGGCGTGTTCGTGGCCAAGGGCAAGGATGGCGTCAGCGTCGCCGTCACCGGTGCCGGCGACGACGGCGTTTTTCGTTCGAAGGAGATCGAGGCAGCATTGGCCAAGAATTTTGCGGCCTCGGCACTCGAAGGGGTGAAAGTGCCGGCGAAGAAGTTGATGACCGACATCCACGCCTCGGCCGACTATCGCGCCAATCTGATCACGGTGATGGCCAAG
>NZ_RZPH01000272.1:0-6227 GCF_004022825.1 Mesorhizobium sp. M7A.F.Ca.CA.004.04.2.1 | reverse complement strand
CCCGCCACAAGCCACCGCCCGCCGCCACGCTCAGCTTTCCGGGCCGGTCGTCATAGCGCAGCGAGGCGGCCGCAAGGCCTATTGCGGCCGCCTGCCGCGCCTCGTCGCGGATGCCGCTGATGTCCGAATTGAGCTGGCTGAGCTTCTGGTCGGTATAGTCGTTGGCCTGTTGCAAGGTCGTGACCGCCACCTTGTCGGTGTAGTCGTTGGACGTATCGATAGCGTAGGCTACGCGGTTGTCCGTATAGCTCTTGCCCGCGGTCAGGCCCTGGTTCATCTGGTCGACGTTGACCGCATCGGTCCCTTTGACGCCGGGGCCGACATTGGAGATGACGACCGGCGCGTTGACGTCGCCGCCCTGCAACGTGATGGTGTTCGACTTGACGCCGCCCGGGGCGTCATAGGTCACCGCGTTCTCGGTAAGGTTTCCGACGCCGGCTTTCAGATCCTCGATCGCCGTATTGGTGGCGTAGAGCTGCGAGCCGTTGATCGCATCGGTGCTGTCGGAAGACACGCGGCCGGCAGCGACATTGGTGATCGTCCGCTCGGCGCCGGCGTCGCCGACGCTGACGGTTCCGGTTGGAGTCGTTCCGGCATAAGTGTAGGTCTTGCCGTTGATGACGGTGCTGGAGGTCCCGACGGCGGTCTGCGTCACCGAACCGGAACCGAGCGCCACATCGTTGGCATTGTTGGCCTGCGCGCCCTGGCCGAGCGCGACGGCGCCTTGCCCAGCGGCCGTCGAGCCATGTCCCGCGGCCAGGCTGTCGGTGCCGCTCGCCACGCTCTCCGGTCCGATCGCAACGGCGTTGGTGCCGCCGGCGATGCTGTCGGCCAGCGTCGAGTTGGCGTGGAAATACTTGATGCCGCCGCCATTGCTGATGCTGGTCAGCGCATTGTCGACGGCCGTGAAGCCGTCATAGACGGTGGAATAATTGTTGCCCTGGATGTTGTAGGTCGGGCCGGTGATCGAGCCGTCGGGATTGACGGTCGTGCCGCCGCCGAACAGGTTGCTGACGTTTTGCGTCACGCCGCGCAACTGCGAAACGTTGACGCCGTCGGTGTCGGCAGAGCCCGCCGCGACATTGGTGAGCTTGCGTTCGGCACCGGCAGAGCCGATCGACACCTCGCCGACCGACGTTTGCGGACCGGCGAGCGCAAAGGCCGTGTAGCCTGCCTGCGCGCCGACCGTGGTGATGGACTGCGCACCGAGCGCCACGCTGTTGATGAAGGTGCTCTGGGCGCCGGCGCCGAGCGCCACCGACTGGATGCCGGACGCCAGCGAATTGGTGCCGAGCGCCAGCCCATCGGCCAGCATCACATGGGCGCCCTGGCCGATCGCTGTGCCGCCGGGTGCTGTCTGGTCGACAATGGCGCCATTGCCGATGCCGATGCCGTTGTCGCCGTTGACGACCGTGGTCGGACCGACCGCGACCGACTCTGCCCCGACCGCCAGCGAGTCGACCGCCGCCGAATTGGCATGGAAATACTTGGTCGAGGTGACCGATACGGCAGCTATGGCGCCGGCGAGTTGGCGCACCGTCACCGCGTCCTGGTCCTGGGTGCCGTCGGCCACATTGGTGATCTGCCGGTACGAGGTGGCATCGCCCACCGAAACGGCGCCGAGCAGCGTCTTGTCGGTTGTGTTGTACTGGATGAAGTTGGATGGGCCGGCGGGCAATTGCCCGGTAGTCGGAGCGATCGCACGATCGGAAACCGAACCCGAACCGAGCGCCACGCCGCCGTCGATGCTGGCATTGCTGTCGCGGCCGAGCGCCAGCGCGCTGTCGCCGGTCGCGGTCGCCTGGTAGCCGACGGCGGTGGAGCCGACCCCTTGTGCGAAGGAATCGGTTTGCGCCAGCCCGGCCTCGTTGGTGCGGGCGTAGCGGATGCCCTCGCCATTGGCGTCGGTATAGGCGGTCGAGGGATCGCCGGCGATGTTGTTGATCGTGTTGCCGAGATCGGTCACGGAACCGCCAATGGTGCTGAGCGTGGTGCCGATGGCGTCGACGGCCTGGTTGGTGGCGGCGAGCTGCGAGCCGTTGATGGCGTCGGTCGACGTCGAACTGATCCGCCCCGCGGCGACATTGGTGATGGTGCGTTCCGCACCGACCGCGCCGACGCTGACCGTCGAAGTCGGAGTGGTACCCTGGAAAGCGTAGGTCGTGCCGTTGATCACGGTGCTCGGCGTGCCGACGGCGACGTCGGTGACACTGCCCGAGCCGAGCGCCACGTCGCCTGCGTTGCCAGCGGTCGAGTTTGCACCCAGCGCGAGCGCATTCGCGGCGCTGGCATTCGCTTGCATGCCGAGAGCGGTCGCCTGGAGGCCGGTAGCAAAGGCGTTCTGGCCGATCGCGGTGCTGGAGGTCGCCGTGGCGTTGGCATTCGCGCCGATGGCGGTGCTGTATTGGCCAGAGGCGTTGGAAATGTATCCCATCGCCGTTGCGTCGAGCGCCGATGCGACGGCGCCGCTGCCGAAGGCCGACGCATTGGCGTCGGATGCACTCGAATTGACACCGGCCGCGATGGCGTTCGTCCCCGTTGCGGTCGCGACGGGTCCGATCGCAACGGAGTCCGTGCCCGTCGCCGAGGAGTCCGCCGCCGTCGAGTTGGCATGGAAATACTTGATGCCGCCGCCGACATTGATGTTGTTGACGACGGCGCCGATGGCATCGACGGCCTGGTTGGTGGCGGCGAGCTGCGAGCCGTTGATGGCGTCGGTCGACGTCGAACTGATCCGACCCGCGGCGACATTGGTGATGGTGCGTTCCGCGCCGGGCGCGCCGATGCTGACCGTCGAGGTCGGGTTGGTGCCCTGGAAGGCATAGGTCGTGCCATTGACCACCCCACTGGCCGTTCCGACCGCCGTGGTGGTCACCGAGCCCGAGCCGAGCGCCACGTCGCCGGAGCTTGCCGCCGCCGTCGCGCCATCGCCAAATGCGATATTCCCGGCGAGGCCGGCGGCACCTGCCGTGGAGCCGTTGCCCAACGCCACTGAGCCTTGGCCGATCGCCTTGTTGTTGTTGCCGATGGCGACGGCACCGTTGGCCGCGTTGGCCGCGGTGGCGGTCGCCGTGCCGTCGCTGTTGGCGATGTTGTTTGCGCCGCCGGTGAAGGCGCCGGTGCCGCTGGCGAAGCTCGGATCGCCGATGGCAACCGCGCCGTCTCCATAAGCGACGTTGCCCGCACCGATGGCGACAGCCTTGCCCCCGCTTGCGTTTGCGTTGGTGCCGATGGCGACGGCGTCGACGGAGTTCGCAGTGGCCTGGAGACCGACCGCGATGGCGTTGGCTGCGGACGCCGTCACGTCCGTGCCGATGCCGATGGCGCTCTGTGCGCTGGCGCCTGCTCCAAAGGTGCGCGAGCCGACATAGATGGCGTTCAACCCGGACGCGCTCGCCGAAACGCCGACAGCGACGGCATTGGTGCCGCTGGATGCGGCGCCGATGCCAAGCGCTGTGCTGGCAATCCCGCTGGCGTTGGCGCTGACGCCGGCGGCGAGGGAATTGTCTCCCGTCGCATTCGCTCCAGACCCGAATGAGGAGGCGTTTGTGCCGCTGGCAACGGCCGTGTTGCCAACCGCTGTGCTGGCGGCGCTGCTCGCATTTGCGGTCGTGCCGATGGCGATGGAATCGTTGCCCACGGCGGTGGCCAAACGGCCGCCGGCGAACCCACGGTCGCCGCTGGCAGTGGCGTTCCCGAGGGCTGTGGAATTCGCTCCCGAAGCAACGGAGAAGGTGCCGAGGGCGGCGGAGCCGGCTCCCGTGGCCTGGGTGCTGGCGCCGATCGCGACCGCGTTGGTGTTGGTTGCGGCCGCACCGGCCCCCAGCGCCATCGAGGCCGCGCTCGAGGCCGCCGCGTTCTTGCCTAAAGCCACCGCGTTTCCTGCAGATGAAACGGATTGGCGTCCTATCGCAATGCTGTCGACCTGAGATGCCCTGACGTCCGTGCCGATGGCGATGGCGCTCTCTTCAAGGGCGCCCATTCCCGCAACAGTTCGGTTGCCAAGATTGACGGCGTTGATCGCCGTTGCGGTCGCCTGGAAGCCGATGGCGATGGCATTCTGGTTGCTTGCGACGGCGCTATTGCCTTGGGCAAGCGAATCCAGCCCGGACGCTGTTGCACCAAACCCGAGCGCGGTGGCGCGCAGTCCGGTCGCCCGGGTAACATAGCCGATCGCCGTCGAGTTCGTTCCGTCCGCACGCGCGTTCAGGCCAAAGGCGGCCGCGCCTGCGGCTGCAACCGAGTTGACGCCAATGGAGCTTGCTCCATCCGCAGTAGCTTGGGCGTTCCCGCCTAACGCGAGGGCGTTGACGCCGGTTGCCTTCGCAAAGACACCTATGCCTATGGAGTTGAGGCCATTGACACTCATCGAATAGCCGATGGCGATCGAAGCATCGCCCGTTGCGCTGTTGGAGGTGCCCAATGCCACGCTGTTCGCGCCATTCGCCTGGGTGCCGTTACCGATGGCGACGGCGTTGCCGGCTGTCGCGGTTCCGCCGCCGGCCTGATATTGCGCCTGAGCCGGCGTCGCAGCCATGCCGATCGCGAAGGCGCCCAGCATCGCGGCCGCCGCCCCCGACATCCCGCCGACGCCCAAAGTTCCCAGCCCCAGGCGCTTGCGCCCCATGCCGAGCGCACGATGCGCCATCCGTAGCACAGCCATCAGGCGGCGGCGAACCGAGCGGGAACTGACATCGGCCCCCGCGATCCAGTGCCCGGCGAAATGCGCCGCGCGACGCTGAACAAGAAGCGAGCCGTTCGAAATCTGGTTGTCGGTCATGGTTCCCTCTCCGCTGGCCGGCACGAAATGTCTGACAATTCCGTTCCACCGCAGGAAGACATGATTCCTGCCCGCGGTATTTCACGAAATTGCTGCCTTGTGAGAAAAGATCGGAGCAAACCTGCAGAGGTTAACGGCTTGTTACCTTAGCCAATGCTTTAAAACCAAGAAATAAAGCAACGACCTAAGCGCCACCTCATCTAACCTTGGCGTTAAGCTTGCCCACCCGCAGCTGCAGCGGCGTCACCTGGCGGTATTTCTTCATCACGGTGGTAAAATGGCTCTGGCTTGAAAATCCGCAGGAATGCGCGATGTCGGCGATCGTCATGCGGCTGTCGGCAAGCAGTCTTTCAGCCAAATCCAGCCGCAGCTCGAGGACATACTGGTGCGGCGGCACCCCGAACGTCCTCGAGAAAGCCCGCATGAAGTGGTACGGCGAAAGCTCGCAAACAGCGGCCATTTCGGCAAGCGCCAGCTTGCGGGTAAAGTTCTTGTCCAGAAATTCCTGCACGCGGCGTGTGCTGCGGACCGAAAGCCCGCCTTTCGCGTTGAGCGTCGGCCGTCGCAGATTGGTTCCGGAAGCCGGTCCGGGGAAACCATCATCACCCGGCATTTTTCGGCCTCCTGACACGTCCCAGATGAGGTTCAGCCGGAGGCCTTCCTCCTCGTTCCCCCGAAAAACAATTCGTGATTGATCGAAGCCGGCCGGCATCGCCATTCATCGGATCGTTCCGGCCGGACGGCGAACGATGAATGTCTGCGAGACGGGATCGCGGACGGAGGGTATGACACTCCCCCGCGCGGTGGCCCTCCTGGGCCCGGCGCTTTCAGGAATTATGTCCAGGACAAATCGAGCTGTCCGTTCTCGATTGACGCCCCGGGAAACGCCGCTTTCCCGAGCATCGTCCGTATTTTTCATTGCCTGGCCTCAGCCGCTTGTCCGCCGCCTGAAATCCCCCTTAGCCCGACCCGGATCCAACGTAACGCACATGGCGCGGAGTGTGAATAACATCCGTACGCAAAGAAAAAATTTTGTTCGGGATAAGAAGACGGACCAGTCAACAAGGCAAGGACTGGACCATTTCGGAACCTTCGCCGGCGCATAGGCTGACGGAGCATCAAACGAAAAACCCGCCTGTTCGGCGGGTCACTGGCGCAAATCAGCACCATGCACAAATTTATACCTTAGCTGAGGTCACCGAGTCAAGAAAAAATTCCTATCGTGAAAGCTGCCAGCGCAAAAGTGCCAACACCGAGCCCGCTGCCGCGAGGCCTCTGGTTGGCCTGAGTTCGGAGCCCTGCTTCAGGTCTGGGTAATTCGACCAATTCAGCAGCCCTTCAAGGCAATGTAGAGCTACCCGATCGGCTGCCGGTCATTGCAGATCGTCGCGACGATTCTCGTACAAATCCCATGTAAGTTCCACAAACCCCAGAAGAACGTCCTCCT
>NZ_RZPH01000271.1:0-6227 GCF_004022825.1 Mesorhizobium sp. M7A.F.Ca.CA.004.04.2.1 | reverse complement strand
CCATTGGCTCGATGACATGGCTGGACCCGCTGGCCATGGAAAACAGCACCGGCCAACGCATCTCGAGGCCCGCGGTTGCCATGTAACGGGCAAATGACGAGCGCATATCGTCCTGCTCGCCCAAATGCGTTGCCATTCGGTCGATGGCGTCTAGCGAAGCCGACGATGCGTTGAGGTAGTCCACGTCGCCCTGCAGCGCGAGCAACGGCGTTAGCACCAGTCCGCCATCTGTGACGAAACTCCGCTTCCACTCGGCCTCGGCGGTGAGGCGGCCCGATTCGCCTTCGATGCCGCGGACGCGCTGCGTCGGAGTGAGGGCATTGTAGGGCTGGACGAAGGTCTCGTCGACATCGTCGCGGCGGATGACACGCGCGTTGACATTGAGGGACAGCTGGCCGCCGGCCACCGAGGCATCAGGAATATAGGCGTAATCGAGCGACGGCAGCACCCAGGGCTGTTGTCCGCTTCGCGCAGAGATATTGTCGTCAGGCGTATCTTCCTGCACATCGAAATGCATGGCGCGCACGTCGAAATAGTTGCGGCCGTTGAGACCCGTCAAGTAGACCGACGACTGGTGGACGCTGCTATTGTACTTGTCGATGCCGTAGGTGTTCGAGAAGTTCTTGTCGGTCTGCAGCAGCACGTCCCAGCCGAAGTTCCAGCGTGAGTTGATGGCGAACTGCCCCTGGGTACCCATCATGCCGCGGAATTTGTTGGGATCGCCGGCGCTGCCCGAATTGACGTTGTGGCCAGAGCTGGATGGGAAGGCAGTAGTGTCGAGGAAGGCGTCGGGATTCTGCTGGTGTATCCCGGCGATCTTCAAGCTGTACTCGCCATTGTCGAAGCGCTGACGCCACTCGGCCTCACCGAGGAAGCCCTGCTTGGTATAGCCGGTGCCGGTGACGGTCAGGTCGTAGGTCGGCGCCAATGCGAGATAATAGGGGACTTTCACGCCGACGCCGAGATCGCTCTTGTAGATGATGCTCGGGATCAGGAAGCCGCTCTTGCGCTTCACCGTCGGGTCGGCAATTTCGAATGCAGGCAGATAGGCAAGCGGAAAACCGAAGAACTCGAAATTCGCATTCTCGAAGCGAACCGTCTTCTTCTCGCCGTTCCAGATGATCTTCTTGGCCTTGACGCGCCAGGTCGGCGCTTTGTCCGGCTTATCCTCGCACGGCTCGCAGGCGGTGTAGACGCCATTGTGGAAGGTGGTCAGCACGCCGCCCATGCGTTCTGCGCTTTCGGCGGCGAAATAGGCCTTGTCGATGGTTTCGACCCGCAACGCATTGACGAAGCCGTCGGCGAAGTCATCGGTGATGTCGATATGTTGCGAATTGATCTTGGTGCCGTCGCTGTTGATAACTTCGACGTTGCCGCTCGCGACCATCCGCTTGGTGTTGCGGTTGTATTCGACGCGCTGGGCGACAAGGCGATTGCCACCATAGTCGATCTGCACACCGCCGACGGCGGTCACGGTCTGGTTGTCGTTGTTGTAGACCAGCGTATCGGCCGCCAGCAGCATTTGCGAGCCGGCCGGAACCGATGTCGCCATGTCGCCGACGTCCTGCGCAAGCGCCGGTGCCGGAACGGCGTAGGCAAGCACGCACGCCAAGGCGGTCGCCGCATAGAGGCGCGCCAAACCGGCCTGCCTGTTGCTGGGCAAAAACGCCTCCCTCACTAGCCGTCTTCCTTGTATAGCAGGAAAGTCACCCCGAAGAACATAGCCACCATGACCGGTACCCAGGCGGCTACGACAGTCGGCACGAATCCCGCCACGCCGAATGCCTTCACCAGCACCGAAACGACATAAAGCAGAAAGCCAGCGATGATGCCACCCAGAATCATCGTCGCCGACTGTCCCATCCTAGCAAATCGCATTGAAACCGTTGCCGCGATCAGCGTCATGGCGACGAGAAGGAACGGCAACGCCACGAGCGAATCAAACTGCATGGCAAAAGCATTTGCCTTGAGGCCGAAGGAGCGGGCAACCTCGACCTTTCCGGGCAGGTCATAGAAGGGGATGGTTTCGGGGCGCGCCAGCCGCTCTTGCACGAATTCGGGCTTTAGATTGGTCGGTACGCGATCGGTTGCCGATGCCTGGATCGTGCCGTTCTGGAATGTCTTGACGTCCTGCAATTCCCAATAGCCGTCGCGCAGGAAGGCACGGGCGGCGTCCTTGCGCTCGACGATGTTGCCTTGCGGGTCGAGAATGAAAAATACGACATCGGCCATTTCCAGGCCCTGGTTCAGGATGGCCCGCGCACCGATGATGGTGTCGCCCGAACTGGTTTTCTGCCGGATCCAGGGCGCGGCATCGGCCGAGACCGTATTCGATTTGCCGGAACGCAGCTGGGTTTCGATCTGCTCCGACCAGGAGAATGCGTGCGCGGCGAGCGGATTGATGACACCAACCGACAGGACGCCGAACAGCAAGGCTCCGATGCAGCAGGGCAAGAGGAACTGCCAGGCGGAAACACCGGCGGAACGCGCGATGACCAACTCGTAGCGCCGGTTCAGCGACACCAGCGTCGCCATCGCCGAGAAGAGACCGACGAACGGCACCGTCTGCAGCATGATCATCGGCATACGGAGGCCTGAAATGGCTACCGCCGTGCCGTAGGTGAAGCCGGGCAGGCCGGTGGTGCGGCCGGACAGCTCGGTGAAGTCGATCAGGAACACCAATGCCAGGAGGCCGATGAAGAACCAGATGGTGATCGTCACATAGCGGAAGAAGAAGTAGCGGCCCAGTGTCCAGCCCATCAGCCGACCCCTTGCCCTGATGCGCCGCGCCTGGACAAACGCAATTTGAAAGCATTCCAGCTGTCAGCGATGCGCGTGGCGAAGTTTGTCATCCAGTCCGCCCAGGTCACCGGCAGTTCCAGTGTTCGGTTGGAGACGATGAACCAGATCGCCACCGCGGAAGCCACGATCGGCACGCCATAGACCATATACGCATATTGCGGGACCTCATCCGCCTTGCTGGCGGCAAAAAAGCCCAGCCAACGCACGAACAGCGATATCGTGATCGCCGTGATCAGCGGATTGACGCGCGCCTCGCGGTGCGAGCGCGCATCCCCGGCGACCGCAAGCGCGATCAGCGCGAAAACCATGGAATAGGTCCATTCCGAGAACCGTTGGTTGACCTCGGCCCGGTATTCGTAGGGGTTCTGCTGATAGTACTTGTCGTTGGCGCCCGGGTTGAGCAGGTACTGCGTCGTCTGGTCCTTGGGCAGGAGCGTCACCGCCGAAGCCGCCGCCATGAAGGCCGACATGTCGAAGGCATAGGAGGTAAAGCGGATGACGGAGAGATCGCCGGTCAGCGTTTTGCGATGGATGACGCCGTCATTCATCATCAGCACCTTTTCACCGCCGCGTTCGACGATGCTGCCGGTCTTGGCGTAGTAGACGAGGTTGACGCCTTCCTCGCGCGAATCGGCGACGAAAATGCCACCCAGCCGATTGTCGGGAAGGCGCTCACCGATCTGCAGGAACAGCCCGTCGTCAATCTTGCGGAAGGTGCCTTCCTGGATGATCAGCGACAACAGATCCGCGCGCGACGAGGCCACCAGTGCCCGGTTCTTCTGCCGTGCGTAAGGGTCGATGCCGTTGTCGACGGCAAAGGAAAAAACGGCGGCGGCGAGCGCCAGCAACATGATCGGCCGTACGATCGTCCAGCGCGAGGCCCCCGCGGCGTTGACGACGGCGAGTTCGGAATCCGAATTCATCACACTGAGTGTCTGTGCGACTGCCACCACCAGCGCAAAAGGCACCACGATCGGGATGATGGACGGAAGGATGAGGGCGGCGACTTCGAAGAAGGTCAACGCCGACTGGCCGCTGTCTGTCACCAGATCGATCTTTGCCAGCACCTGTGTCGTCCACACGATCGCCAGCGTCCACACAAGAGCGGCCATGAAGACCACGAAAGCGCGGCGCATGATGTAGCGTTCAACGACCTTCATGAAGGCTTTTCTCGATTTTTTCGAACGGCATCATGCCACCGAACAAGGTAGCTGTCCGGCAGCGCCTGCACAACTGGCTCCATCAGATGGTCGATCCGGGTTCTGTCCCACATTACGCCCCCCGGCTGGGCGGAGTGTCGGCGGGAATAGATAAGAAAGGGCGAACATCGATGGTTAACAACAGGTTGCGGCAAAAAGCGGGGCCGTGCCGCGACGAATCGTCATCGATTCCATAGGTCATATGGGATGCCAATTCGGCAAAGTCTTGCCAAATGCCGGAAAACGACCAAATGTCGCGCATCGTTTCGAACCGCTTCCCCAAAAGTCGCGCATTCCCTGAAAGCAGGACATGATGAATCAAAGACCGTCGATCGCCTTCGCCAAATTTTCCGGGTCCCAGAGCGCGGTAAACAAGAAGGGCACTGTCTTCGTGTTCGCGGCGGATGAGGGCGGCCTGAGCGACGTCGCCAAGGCCGGCGATCCCGGCAAGACATTGGAGCGGGCCTTTCCCGTGGCTGAGTTCATGGGCAAGTTCGCCAGTACGGTGGAAGTTCTGGCGCCGCAGGGAGCGTCGCTCGACAGACTGGTGGCGATAGGCACCGGCAAGGTGTCGGGACTGGACGAATATGCGTGGCTGAAGCTTGGCGGCACCGTTGCCGCGTCGCTGCGCAAGGCGACCGAAGTGGCGGTGGTCCTCAATGTGGCCGGCGCTTCGCCGAGTGCGAAGGACGCGGCAAACCTTGCCGCGGGCATTCTCCTGCGCAGCTATTCCTTCGATAAGTACAAGACCAGGAAGGACAAGGACGACAGCAAGGCAGAGCCGAAGAAGTCGGTCAAGGTGACCATCCACACCGCCGATCCGGCCGCTGCGAAGAAGGCCTTCGCCGATGCCGAGGCGGTGATAGACGGCGTCCTGCTGGCGCGCGACCTCGTCAACGAACCGGCAAACGTGCTTGGGCCGGTCGAGTTCGCTGCCCGCGCCAAGGAACTCGAGGCGCTAGGCGTCAAGGTCGAGATATTGGCTGAGAAGGAAATGAAGAAGCTCGGCATGGGCTCGCTGCTCGGTGTCGCGCAAGGCTCGCCGCGCGGCGCCCGCATGGCGATCATGCAGTGGAACGGCGGCAAGCCGAAGGACAGCCCGATCGCCTTCGTCGGCAAGGGCGTCACTTTCGACACCGGCGGCAATTCCATAAAGCCGGCCTCGGGCATGGAGGATATGAAGGGCGACATGGGCGGTGCCGCCGCCGTCACCGGCCTGATGCATGCGCTGGCGGCCCGCAAGGCGAAAGCCAATGTCGTCGGTATCATCGGACTGGTCGAAAATGCCGTCGACGGTCATGCCCAGCGTCCCGGTGATATCGTCACTTCGATGTCGGGCCAGACCATCGAGGTGCTCAATACCGATGCCGAGGGCCGCCTCGTGCTGGCCGATGCGTTGTGGTACTGCAACGACCGCTTCCAGCCGAAATTCATGGTCAATCTGGCGACGCTGACCGGCGCCATTATGGTGGCGCTCGGCCAACATTATGCCGGCCTGTTTTCCAACAATGACGAGCTGGCCGAAAAGTTGTCGGCGGCGGGGCAGGCGACGCAGGAACGGCTGTGGCGCATGCCGCTCGGTGCCGAATACGACAAGCTCATCGATTCCAAGAACGCCGACATGAAGAACATCGGCGGCCGTTTTGGCGGCGCCACCATTGCGGCGCAGTTTCTGCAGCGCTTCGTCAAGGATACGCCATGGGCTCATCTCGACATTGCCGGCACGGCGATGGGGGCGCCGTCGAACGAGATCAACCAGTCCTGGGGTTCCGGTTTCGGCGTCAGGCTGCTCGACCGGCTGGTGCGCGATAATTATGAGCAGTGAACGGGTTCAATCACTATAGGCTGAAGCGATGGCCGACGTCCTGTTCTACCACCTGACCGAATCGACGCTGGAGGATGCGCTGCCAGGCCTCCTGGAACGCAGCGTCGACCGTGGCTGGCGCGCCGTGGTGCAGACAGGCACGGAGGAACGCCGCGATGCGCTCGACCAGCATCTGTGGACCTTCCGCGACGATTCGTTCCTGGCGCACGCAACCGATCGTGAGGCTCATCCCGGTGAACAGCCGATTCTGTTGACCACCGGCGACGGCAATCCCAACGACGCCAAGATTAGGTTCCTGGTCGACGGTGCGGTGCCGCCTGACCTTGGCGGCTACGAGCGCGCGGTGTTCCTGTTCGATGGCCACGATGCCGCCCAACTCGAGGCGGCGCGAGGGCACTGGA
>NZ_RZPH01000270.1:0-6230 GCF_004022825.1 Mesorhizobium sp. M7A.F.Ca.CA.004.04.2.1 | reverse complement strand
TTGGCGCTTTCGGCCTGCGCCGGCTGCGGCTTCGGCCGCGCTTCCGGCGCGGGAGCGGAATCCGGCAGCTGCGTCGCCTCGGCGGGCGGCTCCTGCGCTATGGCTTCAGCGACGGCGTCAGGCTTGACCTCGGGCGTCGGATCGATGGCAGCGGTCTTGTCCTGCGGTGGCGGGGTTGGCGCCGGCTTGGCCGGTGTCGGCTTGGGGTCGGCCTGCTTGACCGGCTCGGGCTTGACCTCTTCCTTGGGCGTGGGCGCCGGCGCCACTTCCGTTGCCGGGGTGGGCTTGGGCTTCTCCTGCGGCTTCGGCACGTCCTCGGGCTTCGGCTTTTCGATCGGGGTCGGCGCGGGCGGCGGAGCCGAGGTCGTGTCGACGGGCTTCGGCTTGGCTTCCGGCGTTATCGGCTTGTCGGTGTCGACGCTGTTCTCACCGACCTTCTGCGCGTCCGGAACGATGTCCGGGCGCTGCGTCGGCACAGGTGCCGGCTTTTCATGCATCACGGCCTTCTTGTCGCCCTGCAACGTCTGCGCAATGGCTTCCATCGGCACGATATCGACCGCGACCGACTCGACGTCGGACGACGGAAGTGCCGCCGGCGCCGTCAGCGTGAACAGGCCGAAGGTCAGCGCCGCCGTATGCAAGATCACCGATGTGGTGAGGCCGGTCTTCATCGCGCGTCTATTGGTCCTGTTCCTGCAGTGAAACCAAGCCGATGTTCTTGTAGCCAGCGGCCGAAATGCGGGCCATCACCTTCATCGCCGTGCCATAGTCGGTGGACTTGTCGCCGCGGATGAAGATGCGCTCCTCATAGCCGGTCTTCGAGATCGCCTGCAGCTTGGCCACCAGCTCCTCGATCGGGATCTCGGTTTCCTGCAGATAGATCTGGCCGGCGGCGTTGATCGAGACGGTGATCGGCTGCGTGTCGGCATTCATCGCCTTGGCCTGCGTATCCGGCAGGTCGATCGGCACGCCGACCGTCAGCATCGGTGCGGCGACCATGAAGATGATCAGCAGCACCAGCATCACGTCGACCATCGGCGTGACGTTGATCTCGGACATCAGTGCATGGTGACGGCCGCGCCGCCTGTGGCCGCGCCCGCCGCGCCCTCCCATGCCCATGGACATACCCATCTGCTACTCCTCAGGCCTTGGGGGCCACTTTTTCATCGATTTGGCGCGAGAGTATGGCGGAGAACTCGTCGGAGAACCCTTCCATGCGCACGGCTATCTTGCTCGCATCGGACGACAGCTTGTTGTAGGCGATGACGGCCGGAATGGCGGCGAGCAGGCCGATGGCCGTCGCCAGCAACGCTTCGGCGATGCCCGGCGCAACCACTGCGAGACTGGTGTTCTTGGAGCCGGCGATCGCCTGAAACGACGTCATGATGCCGATGACGGTGCCGAACAGGCCGATGAAAGGTGCCGCCGAGCCGGTGGTGGCGAGGAAACCTAGGCGGCCTTCCAGCTTTTCCATCTCGCGGGTCAGCGCCAGGTCCATCGCCTTGTCGATGCGGGTCTGCAGGCCGAGCGGCGACTTGGCGCCCTTCTCGAAACTCTTCTTCCACTCGCGCATGGCGGCGACGAAAATGGCGCCCATGCCGGTGGTCTTGCGGTCGGCGAGCGTGCGGTAGAGCTCCTCCAGCGACTGCCCCGACCAGAACACCTGTTCGAACCGGTTGAGCGCCAGCCGCATGCGGGCATAGGAAACCAGCTTGTCGACGATGATCGCCCAGGTCCAGACCGAGGCGCAGAGCAGGCCGATCATGACCAGCTTGACAACCCAGCTGGCCGAAACGAACAGCGACCAAACCGACAATTGCGCGCCCGGGTCGGCGAGTGCGATATTTTCCATCGTTACGTCCTTAAGATTTTCCGGGCGAAGCTGGCGGCTGGCCCCTGGCATCCCTTGTGGTCGGTTCGCACGAAGCTACCGGAACAACCCCAAACTGTGCCGTTATCGGCCTTTTCGGGGCAAATATTGGTGAAAGGAAGGCGTTCGATAACGCCAATCTTCACCAATCTCTTCATGAACCGTTATGGTTAAGGATGGGTTAGTATATAAGGCGCGGCGCATTGCCACGCCCAATGGCAAGGCCATCAATTCAATGGCTGCGCTAGGGTGTGCTGAGATTCAGGTCAGGCCGAGCCGAAAGCGGTAGATTCCGAGAACCGGAGCGGAGCGCACTTTCGTACGTGAGCACAGTTCTACCGCGATGCGGTAGAACGGGGAAGCGCAGGAAGCTGCTGTTTGCAGGCCGGCATCACCTGAATATCAGCGCACCCTCGGCATGAATGCTGCCACCCATTCCCTGGGAAAACGCCTTGGGCGGCCATTCTCACCGATGATCGCCGCCTCGACCTTGGCCTCGACCAGCAGTTCGTCGCCACGCTTGAGCTGCTGCGCCATGAAGATGCGCGCGCCGGAAATCTCCTCGGTGCGGGTGTCGACCGTCAGGATGTCGTCGATGCGGGCGGGGCCGCGAAAGTCGATCTCCATGCGGCGCACCACCCAGACTATTCTTTCGCCATGCTTGCCATCGGCAAGCTCTGTGTGGTGCACGCCGGTCAGCCGGAGATAGTCGGAGCGACCGCGTTCGAAGAATTCGAGATAGCGCGCATGGTAGACGACGCCGGAGAAATCGGTGTCGGCATAATAGACCCGCGCCATCAGCCGATGGCCGAACGTGGTCAGCGCGCCGGAAAGCCCGGCCAGCAGCGTCGCCGATTCACCATGATCGCCCATTGCGCTTCCTTTTTCAGCCCCGACCAGGCACCGGTTTCCCGCGGAACATAACATCGGATGGCACTGTTGACGGCGATGATCAAGAGTTTGACGGCGGCGCTGTTCGTGCTCGTGGCTTTGGCGCTGCCTGGCCAGGCCGCGACATTCTCGATGAAGCGCGGCCTCAACCTCGACCAATGGGTCACATGGCCCGGCGAAGACCAGTGGGGCGACGCCGAAGCCATCCTGCCCTATCCGGAATGGCGCAAATTCCTTGGGGAGAACGACCTCAAGGCGCTGAAGGATGCCGGCCTCGATTTCCTGCGCATGCCGGTCGACCCTTCGCCTTTCCTGTCCGACCAGACCGTGGCCTTGCGTGACGACCTCTATGCCAGCGTGCTGGACTCCGTGCGCATGATCAACCGCGCCGGCCTGAAGGTTATCGTCGACATGCACCTGATCCCGGCCGGCGGCAGCCGCAAGATCGGCATGGCTGAAGTGATGGACGACCCGCGGACCTTCGACGCCTATGTCGAGATGGTCCGCAAGATGGCCCGCACGCTGGCCGGCGAAGATCCCACCCAGGTTGCCTTCGAGCCGATGAACGAACCGATCGTCGACTGCGACAGCGATGGCACCAGCCTGTGGCCGGACCGCCAGCGCAAACTGTTCGCCGCGGCGCGATCCTCGGCGACGAAACTGACCCTCGTGCTGACCGGCGCCTGCTATTCCGCGGCGAGCTCGCTGGAGAAGATCGACCCGAAGGCGATCCCTGACGACAACGTCATCTGGACCTTCCATTCCTACGATCCGTTCCTGCTCACCCATCAGGGAGCGACCTGGGCCGGCGACTTCATCCCCTATGTGACTGGCCTGCCCTATCCGTTGACCGCGGTGCCCAAGGCACAGCTCGACGTGACGCTCGACACCATCCGCGCCAGGATCAAGGCCGAGGCCCCGTGGACACGGCAGAGCGGCCTGCTTGCCTATCTCGACGAACAGGTCGCCAGCATGGACAGTCCCGACAAGTTGCTGGGCCTCATGGATGCGCCGTTCAAAAAGGTCGAGGCATGGGCGAAGGCCAACGGCGTCAAGCCGGAAAACATCTCGCTGGGCGAGTTCGGCATGATCCGCCAGGAATATGGCAACGCCTATGTGATGCCCGCCGAGTACCGGGCCGCCTATGTCAGGGACATGATCGGGCGCGCCGAAGCGCACGGCTTCTCATGGGCGGTGTGGAGCTATGGCGGCGCCTTCGGCATCGTCGACGCCTTCAACGGCGACAAGGCCGAACCGGATGTAATGGACGTGATCCGCGGGCTGCATTGATCGCTCAGCCAAGATCGGTCGAGAAGATTCCGGGCGCATTCAAAAAACGTACCGACGCAATGCTGAGCCAATGCCCGAGACGACGGGGCGGCGCACTGGAAAATTACTCTTCCTGGAACAGGTTGATCTGCTGCTGCGCCAGATCCTTCGGCGCGTCGAGGCCGAGATGGCGCCAGGCATTGGCCGTCAGCATGCGGCCGCGCGGTGTGCGCTGGATGAAGCCCTGCTGGATCAGATAGGGCTCGATGATGTCCTCGATGGCATCGCGCGGCTCTGACAGGCCGGCGGCGATCGTCTCGATGCCGACCGGCCCGCCGCCGAAATTGCGCGCGATCATGCTGAGATACCGCCGGTCGAGCGCGTCGAGGCCGAGCGCATCGACCTCCAGCCGGGTGAGCGCCTCGTCGGCGATCTTGCGGTCGACATGGCCGTCGCCGGCCACCGAGGCGAAATCGCGCACACGGCGTAAGAGCCGGCCGGCGATGCGTGGCGTGCCGCGCGCACGCCGCGCGATCTCCAGCGCACCGTCGTCGCCAAGCGGCATTTGCAGGATGCGGGCGCCGCGCCGCACGATCTGCTCCAGCTCTTGGACCGTGTAGAAATTGAGCCGTACCGGAATGCCGAAACGGTCGCGCAGCGGATTGGTGAGCAGGCCGAGCCGCGTGGTGGCGGCGACGAGCGTGAAGCGGGCAAGGTCGATCTTGACCGAACGCGCCGCCGGTCCTTCGCCGATGATCAGGTCGAGCTGGAAATCCTCCATCGCCGGATAAAGGATCTCCTCCACCGCCGGGCTCAGCCGATGGATCTCGTCGATGAACAGCACGTCGCCTTCCTCGAGATTGGTCAGCAGCGCGGCAAGATCACCGGCCTTGGCGATGACGGGACCCGAGGTCGAGCGGAAATTGACGCCGAGTTCGCGCGCCATGATCTGCGCCAGCGTCGTCTTGCCGAGACCGGGCGGCCCGACGAACAGCACATGATCGAGTGCCTCGTTGCGGCCCTTGGCGGCCTCGATGAACACTTTGAGATTGGCCCGCACCGCCGCCTGGCCGACGAAATCGTCGAGCGTCTGCGGCCGCAAGGTCTGCTCGGCATCCTCGCCGCGTTTTTCCGGCGCAATCAGGCGGGGCGACAGGCTCATGACGCCTTCCTTGCACACGGCAAGGAACTGAACAAGCGACGGTTCACCGCGCCAGTTCCTTCAGCCCGAAGCGGATCAGCTTCGGCGCATCGGCATCCTCGCCCGCCGTCTTCAGCGCCGCCGCCACAGCATTGGCGGCGGTGTCGCGCGAATAGCCGAGATTGACCAGCGCCGAGACCGCGTCGGTGATGGGCGCGGATGCCACGCCGTCACCGAGTTCCTGTTTCAGGCCGATGGTGCCCGAGGCGGTTCCGGCGTAGGCCGGCGCCTTGTTCTTCAACTCGGTGACGATGCGCTCGGCCACTTTCTTGCCGACGCCGGGCGCGCGCGAAACCATGGCGATATCGCGCAGCGCAATGGCGTTGGCGAGATCCGCCGGCGCCAGCGTCGACAGGATGGCCAGCGCCACCTTGGCGCCGACGCCCGGAACATTGTTCATCAGCAGCCGGAACCACTCGCGTTCCAGCACCGACTGGAAGCCGTAGAGGCGCAGCATGTCCTCGCGCACATAGGTCTCGATGAACAGCACCACCGCTTCGCCGGGCGAAGGCAGCGCCGCCAGCGTGCGCGCCGAGCAATAGGCGACGTAGCCGACGCCATGGATGTCCACGAGGCAATGGTCCTCGTCGACCTCGTCCAGCGTGCCCTTGAGCTTGCCGATCATGCCAGACCTTTCATGGAAGATGGGCTCTCATGGGTGCGTCTCAGGAGAGATGATGTCGAGGTCGGGAAAATAGCTGCGGTAGCGAGCAGCGTCGCGGGTCAAAAGACGATGTCCAGCGACGGTCGCGTGAGCGCCGATAAAGAAATCGGGCAAGGTTCTTTCCCTGACGCCACCGGCCCGGCGATAGCGGGAATGCGTAACGCCGGCAAGGAACGCCGCGTCCCAAGATACAAGTTCGCGATCCATCCCAAGCATGTCGACTGCTTTTCGAAGCGCCGTTTCCGTCGCAATCAGCGGCGCCAACTCGGACCAGACGATCGTGTTGACCACCAACGCGCCGTCGCGGCGGCAGGAGGCGATTGCCGATGCCGACC
>NZ_RZPH01000026.1:0-16360 GCF_004022825.1 Mesorhizobium sp. M7A.F.Ca.CA.004.04.2.1 | reverse complement strand
ACCGTAGGGAACGCAAGGCTGGCGGCGGCTGCCCGCGTCACGCCAGGTCCATCCTCTGCGATCGCCTGCATCACCTCGGCGAAGACGGGCGCGTTTTCGCGCGCGAAGAAGCCGAGCAGGGAAGCAAGATTGTCCGGCGCTTCGGTGCGAAAGCGGGCGGCCGTCGCGGACGCCGCGAAGATATCTCGCGCCTGCGATAAAGGACGGCTGCGGATGAGCTCCGCCACTTCCACGTAAGGGCGCATGTTTTGCGGCGCCGCCTCGAAAGCCCAGGCAGGGCGCACAAGCACGAGACCGGCGACCCGGTCCGGGTGCCGGACGGCAAGCTGCAAGGCAATGGCCGCACCCATCGAGATGCCGCCGGCGACGAAACGGTCGAGGCCGGCCGCATCCGCGGCGGCCAGCACATCATCGGCGAACATCGCGATCGAAAACGGGCGCTTGCTACCGGCGCCGGAACCGCCCTGCGCGCGGCATTCGACGGTCAGCCGACGGTATGAAGGACCATCGGGAAAGTTCTGCGCGACCTGCGCTGCGTCACCGCCGAGGCCATGCTGGAAGACGACGGGAAGCCTGCCCTGCCCCGTGTCGAAGACACGAAGCGCTGCATCGTCGCGAAGCAGGATCGTCGGGGCGACGCCCATCAGAGGAGCCTTCGCAGAAAGGCGGCGACATCGGGGGCTTCGTCGGCGGACAGGCCGTGGGTGACAAGCGGTCCGTCGAAGCCCGCTGCCTTTAGCCGTGCAACAAAATCAGGAAAATCGACAATGCCTTGTCCTGATGTGGCAAAGCGACCGTCACCATGACGGTCCTTGGCATGCGCCATGGCGATGTGGCCGGCGGCCTCGTCGATCGCGGCGGCAACGATAGCGCGCGCCTCGCCGGGCGTGGCGTGTTCGAACAGGTTTGCCGGATCGAGCACGATCTTCAGATGCTTCGATCCCATCTCGGCGATCAGCCGGGTCGCATCCCTGGCCGAGGTGACGATGTTGGCCTGCTCAGGCTCGATGCCGAGATCGACACCGGCACCTTCGGCCAGCGCCAGCGCCTTCGCCATCTCGGCGGCCATGTCGGACCAGGCGGCCGGATCGGCATTGTCGGGATGATAGGCCCACTGATCGGCGGCGTTGCGCGAGCCGGTGCAGAGCGTGACCAGCGGGATGCCGAGGGCAGCAGCAGCCTCGATGACAACGGCGAGGCGCCTGAGGCCGTCGTCGCGCACGGCTTTGTCGGGATGCGCCATGTTGTAGGTGCCCGACAGTGCTGCGAGTGAAACGCCGTTCGACTGCGCGGCGGCACGGACGGAGGCGATGGCGTCCGCCGGCACAGCATCCGGCATCGACGGCAGGCCGGCACAGGCCAGATTGAACTGCGTCGTCTCATACCCAGCTTGCCGCACCGCAACCAGCACGGCGGCCGGATCGGTGCCGGCAAAGGTCTTGGCGAAAATGCCGAGACGCATCACACCGCCCCCGACACCGAGGCGAGTTCGACTCGCTCGCCTGATTCCACCGAACGCGCGATGGCGACCATGGCGCGGATCGAGGCGATGCCGTCCTCGACATTGGCGCCACGCATCGGCGTGCCGTTCAGCACCGTGTCGGCAAGACCTTCCAACTGGCGGCGGAAGAAATGGCCATCGGCGCCGAGCGGCTTGTGGGCCGTGGCGGTCTTCTCGTGAAATATCTCCACCTCGCTGGCGCGGAAGTACCAAGGGTTGAATGTCCTGGCGATAACGGAGCCGTTCTCGCCATAGAGCTGAAAACCTTCGTGCCAGTCCATGCGCACGGCAACCGTCAGGTCGAGATGGCCGAGCGCGCCGCTGGCGAACTCGGTTTCGACGAACCAGCAATAGGCGCCGAATTTCTCATTGAGGCGGGCGCGCACGGCGACGATATCGCCGCACAGGAAACGCGCCGTGTCGACGAGATGCGAGCCATGGGCCAGCATGAAGTATTGCCTGAGATCGGCCTTGGGATTTCCGGCTGGCTTCCTGGCTAGCCTGCTGGTGACGGGCAGCGGCTGCACGGCATCGGTGTTGGTGTAGCGATGGGTGGAATCGCAGTACCAGGCCTTCAGCGCCAGCACTTCGCCGATCTCGTCGCGAACGAAGTCGCGCGCGGTCTCCAGTGCCGGATCGAAGCGCTTCATGTGGCCGACCTGCAGGATCTTGCCCGAGCGCCTGACCGCTTCGGCCAGCGCCTCGCCCTCCTCGACCGAGGTGCCGATCGGCTTTTCACAGAGAACATGCTTGCCGGCGTTGAGCGCCCTGATCGACATCGGCACATGATAGGCGTCCGACGTGGCGACGATCACCGCTTCCAGCTCGGGATCGGCGAGCATTGCCTCATAGTCGGAATACATTTTCTGCGGTTCGTAAGTGGCGCCCATGCGCGCAAGCAGATCGGGTGCCGCGTCGCAGATGGCGTAGAGGTCGGCATTGCCGGCTTTCACGCAGGATTCCAGATGCGCGAACTGCGCGATGGGGCCGCAGCCGAGCACGCCGACCCTGAGGCGTCTGTCCTGTTTCTTGATCATCGTCTCGTTCTTCAGGCGCCGTAGCTGCGCATAGTCTGGCGGTTGGTCTTGACCGCGCCGGCAGGATCGGCGGCGGCCGTTTCGGATTCTTCCTCCAGCACCAGCCAGCCGTTGAAGCGCGGTGCGGTGTTGGCGATCTCGATGACCGCAGCCGTGGCGCAGACGCCCTTGCCGAGCATGGCCCAGGTACCGTTGGCATCGACGTCCTTGAGGTGGATGTAGCGGATGCGGTCGCGGTAGGTGCGCAGTGTATCGGACATGTCCTTGTGGCCGCGCAGGATATGGCCGGTATCCGGTACCCAGCCGACCAGGTCGGGGTCGAGCAAGGCAAAGATCGTGTCGTAGTCGGCGCGGTCGAACAGCAGCGTGTTGTGGTGGGAGCTAGGATGCAGGGCAACCTGGACGCCGGCCTTGCGTCCGAGTTCGCCGGCCTTGTTGTAAACCTCGGCGGCGATGGCGAACTTATCCTCGCGCGGGCCGTCGGACACCACCGTGGCCGAGCCCATCGATACCAGCGCATTCGGGAAGGCGGCGGCGAAATCGATCCAGCGCTTGGCGGTTTCGAGGTCGGCGCCGATCTCCTCCTTCAGCGTAAAACCACTGTTCGAGCCAAAGGCGAAGGAAACCAGCGTCAGCCCCGACGCCTTCAGCGCGGCGGCGAACTCCTCCGGCTTGTCGCCATAATGTCCGATCATGGTGTCGGTGATCTCGATGCCGGCATAGCCACCGTCAGAGATCGCCTTCAGCAGATCGTCGGGGCCGCCGGTGAACCGGTCTCCCAGCATTTCCCAGGTGAAGGTCTGGCAGCCGACTTTGAGCTCTTTCACGTTCATCCTTTCATTCCTTGGTATCGCCCATTGCTTGATGCCACCCTGCGTCGCCGTGGGATGGACATCCTACTTGACGGAGCCCGCGGTCATGCCGGCGAGGAAGTACCTCTGGGCAACGAGGTAGATGAGCAAGAGCGGTAGCGAGCCGAGCACACTCATCGCCATCATCTGGTTCCATTCGAAGGCGTGCTGACCCATCAACAATTGGATGCCGATCGGGACGGTGCGCATGGACGTTGACTTCGTCAGTGTCAGCGCAAAGAGAAATTCGTTCCAGCACAACAGGAAGGTGTAGACCGACGTCGCCACGATGCCAGGCAGTGAAATCGGGACGATCACCCGCCAAAGCGCTGTCCAACTGGTGCCGCCATCGACGGCCACGGCTTCATCGAGATCGCGGGGCAAGGTGTTCAGATATCCCGTCATCAGCAGGATCGCGTAGGGCAGCGTAAACACCAGATAAGTCAGGATCAGTGCGACATAGGTGTCGAAGATGCCGTATGAGACGACGAGCCCGAAGAAGGGGATCAAAAGTGTGATCGGCGGAATCGTCTGCGTGCTGATGATGATTGTGTTCAGGATGCCCTTGCCGCGGAAGTTGAAGCGGCTGAACCCGTAGGCCGCCAGCAGGGCGATCAGCACCGTCAGCACAGTCACCGCTCCCGCCACGAAATAGCTATTGAAGAAGAAGCGCAGCTTTACCGGGTCGCCAAGGATGGCTGCATACGCTTCCAGCGTGAAGGCCTTTGGCAGGATGGTTGGTGGCAGGGCAAAGATTTCGGTATTCGATTTGAACGAGCTGCTCAGCATCCAGTAGATCGGAAATGCCGCGAAAAAGAGCCCCGCTGCAAGCGCTACATGGAGCGCGACGGTGATCAGCCTGTCTTTCGGCGTATGCCTTTTCCTCATGATGACTACCGAGCCTTCTGATAGCGAATATAGAACAGCGTCAGGCCGAGAGAGATCAGCAAGATGACCACAGCGCTGGCTGAAGCCTGCGACAGGTTGTAGCTCGAAAACGCCAGCTTGTAGGTGTAGGTGCTGAGGACCTCGGTCGAGTAGATCGGGCCACCGCCCGTCGTTATCCAGATTAATGGGAAGACCTGCATGGTCCAGATGAAGTCGAGCAGCGAGATGCTGATGATGATCGGCATCAGCTGCGGAATGGTGATGAAGATCAGCTTCTGGTAGGCTTTCGCCCCGTCGATATCGGCAGCCTCGTAGAAATCCTTGGGAATGCCCTGCAAACCCGCGAGCAGGCTGACCATGAAGAGCGGATAGCCCGCCCAGATGTTGGCAAAGGTGACGGCGTGCAGCGCGGTCTCAGGCGAGGAAAACCATTCGACCTTGGAACCGATGATGCCGATTTGCATGAGAATGCTATTCACGACACCGTTCGGCTCAAGCAGCAGGCGCCAGATCACGGCGATAATCACCGCGGTGAACAGCCAAGGCAGTATATAGAGCACGCGCAGGATATTGCGCAGCGTCGGATTGATGCGGTCGCTGTTCAGCATGAGCGCGAAGGCCATGCCGATGGTCATGTGGAAAATGACACTCATGCATGTGAAGTAGAGCGTGTGCCACAGCGAAGCCCAGAACACGGGGTCGTCGAAGATCGCCTGGTAGTGTTTCAGTCCGGCAAAGGATGGGTCACGACGCAGCACCGCGCTGTTCTGGAACGAGTAGCCAATCACCGTCACCATCGGCAGCAGCATCAGAAGCCCGATTATGAGCAGCGAGGGCGACAGATAGAGGTAGGGTGCGACCGCTCGTTTGAGCTTGTGGTGAGAGCGCTTTTGCCGGGTCATGTGCCAACCTTGGGATACGCCTTCAAGAGAAGGTAAGCTTCAAAAACAGGTCCACTCAAATTGCCGATCCGTTGTTGCCGGGTGGCCTGCCCGAAGTCAGGCCACCCGGTCGAAGTCAGCAAACGGGAACAGGCCGATCAGAATTTCGCCATCCAGCCCTTCTGAGCGGCGGCGGCTGCTTGTTCCGGAGACTGCTCGCCGGCGAGCATCTTTTGGGCTTGCACGTCGAACTGGGTCATCAGGTCTTCTGCCACCGGCAGGCCCGTGAACTCATTGGCGAGATAACCGGTCTTGAAGATTTCAAAAGCCTTGCCGAAAGCCTTGTCCGAGGTCACGAAATCGGGCTTGGCGTTGACGTTGCCCGGGAAGGCGTTTGCAAGCGATACGAGCTTGGCGTTCACCTTTTCACTCATCACATATTGGACGAGTTTCCAGGCCTCTTCCTGATGTTTCGAGGCAGCAGAGATGCCGATGCCCCAGGAGGCATAGGGAAGGCCGCGCTTGCCGGTATAGTTTTCCACGACCGGGACCGGGATGAGGTCGAAGTTCAGCTTGGGATTGCGCTTGCGGATGAGGTTCACATGCGCGAGCGAGTCGATCATCATCCCGACGCGGTTGTTGACGAACTCCTCGACCTTTTCCTGCTCGGTCTTGGTGGCGATGCCGGGCGAGATGGTGCCGGCGTCGTTGAGAGATTTGACGAAGGTGAGCATATCCACCACCGGTTTGCCCTCAAGGTCCGGCTTGCCGTTCGCCATCATCGACTGACCCGAAGCCCAAACCCACGACATCATGTCGTTCTGAACGCCGGATGGCGTTTGCAGCGACAGGGGCAGCACCCAGCCATACTGATTCTTGTCGGCGATCGTCATCTTCTTGGCGGCTTCGAGAAACTCCGCACGGGTCGACGGCAGCTTGGTCACGCCTGCCTGGGCAGCAAGGTCCAAATTCACGAAGACCGGATAGACGAAGGAAGCCACGGGAAACATCACCGCCTTGCCGTCCACCTTGACGATGTCCGCGACCTGGCTCTTGTCGAAACCGCTCGCATCCATCATCGGATTCATGTCGGCGAGTGCGCTCTGCGCATTCAGATTGTTCACCCAGGCACCGTCGAGACCGACGACGTCGCTGAGCGTTCCGGTTGCAGCACCAACCGAGATCTGGTCACGCGTGGTCGCGTAGGGGCCGCTGACCAGCGTCACTTTGATTCCGGGATTTGCGGCCTCGAAGTCATCCATGATTGCCCTGAGCGAGCCGGCCGGCAATTCGGGCTCCCACCATTGGGTGAATTCCAGCGTCGTATCCGCCATGGCGCCGGTTGCGCCAAGCAACCATGCGGCCGCGGCTATTTTCAGCATCGCGGGTTTAATGCGAAACGTCATTTTCTCCTCCTTCTTTATATTCGCCCGCACAATGCGGCCGATCGTCTGATTATTCAGAAGTCTTCTTACGCAGGCGCCTCACCCTCACCCGCGGGTCTTATCGCTGATATTCAGATTGCCAGATGCGTCTCCGGGTCGAAGAAATGGAGCTTGGTATCATCCAGGGCCAACCTGATTTCCGAGCCGGAGCGGACCGTGCTGGTCGGTTCGAATTTCGCCACCGCATTCGACGCCAGGCCGAAATCCTGCACCGCGTCAGGGTCGCCGGAGTCCACCCGGACCGCGTCGATGTCGAGATGGACGATTTGTTCGGATCCAAGTTCTTCGATCGAGGTCACCTTTGCCGGTATCGTCTGATACTTGCGGCCGGATTCGAGGCTGCTGTCATAGAGATCCTCCGGTCGTATGCCGAACACGACCTTGCGCCCCGCATACGACTTCAAGCCCGGCCTGCGCACGAAGGCTGCATCCTGCAGCCGAATGGCCAGGGCGCCGGACATCAGTTCGTCGCCCGTCAGGGTCGCCTCGAAAAGGTTCATCGAAGGAGACCCGATGAAGCCGGCAACGAAGGCGTTCACCGGCGATTCATAGAGTCTCTTGGGTGTGTCGACCTGCTGCAGCACGCCGCCTTTCAACACCGCGACCCTGTCGCCCATCGTCATGGCTTCGGTTTGGTCGTGGGTCACATATATGGTCGTTACGCCGAGTTGCTTTTGCAGACTGGTGATTTCGGCGCGCATTTGAACACGCAGTTTCGCGTCCAGATTGGAAAGCGGTTCGTCCATGAGAAAGGCTGCCGGCTCGCGCACCATGGCGCGGCCCATGGCAACCCTTTGACGCTGTCCGCCTGAAAGGTTCGCGGGTTTGCTGTCCAGCAGAGACGTCAGTTGAAGGGTTTTGGCGATCTCGTCCACGCGCTTTTTGCGCTCGGCCTTCGGCTTGCCTGCCAGCCGCATCGAAAAGCCGATGTTTTCGAACACCGTCATATGCGGGTAGAGGGCGTAGCTCTGGAAGACCATCGCGATGTCGCGGTCCTTGGGCGGCATGTCGACGACGTCGACACCGCCGATCCGAAGGCTGCCGCTGGTGACGTCCTCCAATCCCGCGATCATCCGCAGCGCGGTGGATTTGCCACAGCCGGACGGCCCGACGAGAATCAAGAACTCACCGTCCTTGACCGACAGGTTCAATTGGTCGATTGCGTGAAAATTGTTCCCGTATGTCTTGCAGATATTTTCAAGAACGACTTCTGCCATATTCCTCCCTCCACAAGTCTAAGCCACTGATTTTTATGATTGTCCTCGGCTTACGTTCACCTGCGAAATTTTTCCTCGGATAGCTAGGCTATGTTCCAGTATCGAGCCGCGCATATTTCAGTTCGACTGCCGACGGCGCGTTTGTCGATGCCAGGAGTTGCTTGACCTGGTCGTCGGTCGGAAGCGCCTCGCGCCCGCCCCGCCCCGTTATCGAAACGGCCGCCGCCGCGGCCGCGAATGCGACCCGGCCTGCGGTTTCGGCCCCGCGTGTCAATGCCAGGGCATAGGCGCCATGAAAGCAGTCACCGGCGCCGGTCGAGTCGACGACGGCAACCCGGTGCGGAGGCAGGTGCCAGAGCCCTGTCTCGTCGCGTCCGCGATAGAAGACGCCCCTGCCGCCATCCGTCAGAACCACGGCGGACCGCGACGGCAACCACAATGCATCGAGTATCTCGGCCGGCGACTGGCGGCCGGTGGCGGTCCGCGCGAAGCCGAGCGGAAGAATGAGATGGTCGCAGAGCCCGATCAGTCTCTCGGTGGCCGGGCCGTGGCTCCATTCGACATCGCCGAGGATCGCAAGGCCGAGATCGCGAGCCCGAGCCACGACATCCAGCGACCCGATCCCGTAACTGTCGACGATCAGGACTGTCGCGCGGCTGAGAACCTCATCCGGAAAGTCCGGCGCGGTGCCCAGCATCGCTTCGTCGTCATACGCGATGAATCGCTCCCCATCCGAACCGACGGTGATCCGCGAGCGCACCGGGCGCGCGTGCGGGTGGCGCGGCGCAAACGCGGTTTCAACGCCGCTCGCAACGAGATCGCACAACACGGCGTCGTCGGCGGCACTGCCCAGCCATCCGACGAACCCGGCGCTTCCGCCGAGCCGCGCGACGGCGGCAAGTGCCGTCGCGACATTTCCCCCGAAAGCTCGGGCACTTTGCAGAACCTTCCCCTTGCCCGCCGACAACGGCTGATCGACATAGACGATGTCGTCGATCGCAATAGCTCCGAAGCCGAGGATTGAAGGGACGGCGGGCATGGTTCAGGCACCCGCCTTCGCCAGGGCGTCTTGCGCCGAAAGGCCGTCATGGATGACGCCCCGAAAGGCGATCGCTGCCTTTTCCGGATCGCCGTGCCCCCAGAGATTGCGGCCCACCACGGCACCGCGCGCGCCGGCACGGATGGCGTCCGCCGTCTGCTGAAGGGCGCCGAGCAGCGTGTCGGTCTTCGGACCGCCGGCGATCACAACCGGCACCGGGCAGGTCCGAATAGTCTCTCGGAACGACTCGAAATCGCCCGTGTAACCGATCTTGATCACATCGACGCCGGACTCGTAGCCGATGCGTGCCGCATAGGCGATCTCGTCGGGGGTAAAGACGATTTTTGCCCCGTCGGTGAAATCGCGAGGGTAGATATGCGCCACCACCGGCATGCCGTAACGGGCCGCAGCGTTCACCGAATCGGTCAGCCAGCGTATGTATTTGCCCTCGGTCGCGCCGCGCACCGGAATGGCCACGGCCAACGCATCGGCGCCAGCGCGCACCGCATCCTCGGGCGTTGCAATCAGTTCACTGATGCGATCGTCTGGGGTAAAGCAGCCGGCCTGGATCACCAGGCAAGCCTTGCCCGCGTATTGCGGCCACAGATGGCGCGCGGTGCCGGGCTGGATGCTGACATAGTCGGGTTTGCCTACCATGACGCGTGCAAGGGCGCCCGGCAGATCGGCAAGACCTCCTTTGCGCACGTCGCCATAGCCGACAAAGTGGTCGACCGCGCCGCCAAAAAGATTCCCCGACGGATGTGAGAAGAGGCGCGCCAGGCGCACCTTGGTTCCGAGGCTCATGAGTCCTAAACTCTCCAATCGATTGATTTCAAAATCCTGCACCCAATGTTTGCGAAAGAAAAGACAAATGCAATCTTTCGAAAGCTTTCGAATTCGCATATTTTTGGTAGAGTGAACCGAGGCCAGGGTGATTGCTTGGCGGATGGAGGCAAGGACAGGGCAATGTTGTCAGAGCAGAGACGCCAATCGATCCTGGGTGAAGTGCAACGTAGCGGACAGGTCCGCATCAAGGACCTGTCAGACGATTTTGGCGTATCGGAAGTCACGGTGCGCTCCGACCTCGAGATACTGGACCGTAAGGGACTGCTGACCAAGACCCGCGGAGGCGCGGTGACCCGGACCACGGATTCGACCACGGCCGCGTTCGCCCGGCGGATGCAAACCAACCTCGATGCAAAGAAACGCATCGCCCGGGCAGCGGTAGAACTGTTCGAGGACAACCAATCGGTCATCTTCGACGGCGGCTCGACTTTGATGCAGGTTGCCATGCTGTTACCGCCGCTCAGCAATGTCGTGGTCGCGGCCACGGCGATGAATATCGTGCAGCATCTGATGCATCGGCCCGGGCTCGACGTTCACATGATCGGCGGCCGGGTCTATCCAGACACGGTGAGCACACTGATCACCGATGCCGACACGGCTCTCGGCGGCTTGGTAGCGCATCAGGTCTTTGTTGGAGCGCATGCGATCGACTCGTCGCTGGATGTGGTCGACGTGAACGAAGACATGGCGCGAACGAAGCGAAACCTCGTGCGCATGGCCCGGCGCGTTGTCCTCCTTGCGGATTCGAGCAAATGGGGCGTCAGCGGGACGTCCAAGGCCTTTTCGCTGTCGAGCGTCGATGTCGTGATCACCGACGATAGCCTGTCGGGTCCGATACGCAGCCAGCTTGATAGGACCGGGGCCAAGGTGATCTATGCCTGACCCCGTCGCGGTCCCTGGCTGCGACCGAGTATCCAATGCGCGCATAGCCCACAGGATTCGCATCGGCGGTCGGCCGGTTTTCATGTCTGTCATTTTTCTCCTCCCAAGGCTGGCGGCCTCCCGATATCGCACCAGCATTTTCGCATGTTGTATAAAAATTTTACGCGCGTCAATATTTAAAACGTTGTATAGCCTTTTGCGAAAGCGATCCGCCTAACGGCTGGGCGGAACCGGCAGGCCATGAGCGCATTGGGAGGCAGGATCGAAAATGCACGGGACATCAAAGACCAAACTCGGGATCGGCGTCATCGGATGCGGCAACATCTCGATGACTTACCTGCGCAACGCCGGGCTTTTTGGCGGGATCGAATTGCGCGCCTGTGCCGATATTTCGGCCGACATGGCAGCAGTGCGAGCGAAGGAATATGGTATCCAGGCACTCGGCGTCGACGCGTTGCTGGCCGACCCGGAGATCGATCTTGTCCTCAACCTGACCATTCCGGCGGCGCATTTCGATATTTCGTTTGCCGCGCTTTCGGCCGGCAAGCACGTCTTCACCGAAAAGCCGCTCGCCACCTCGGCCGCCGACGGACAACGCCTGGTCAACGAGGCGCGGTCGCGCGGCCTGCTGCTCGGCTCGGCGCCCGACACGTTCCTCGGTGCTGCCGGGCGCCGTGCGCGCCGGTTGATGGACGAGGGCGCCATCGGCCGTCCGGTGACCGGCACCGCCTTCATGATGGGCCGCGGCATGGAGCACTGGCACCCCAACCCGCAATTCTACTACCAGCCAGGCGGTGGCCCCGTGTTCGACATGGGTCCGTACTATCTGACCATGCTGGTCAATCTGCTCGGCCCGGTCGAGCGCGTCATGGCAATGGCGACACGCGGCCAGGAAGAAAGGCTGATATCAGCCGATGGGCCATTCAAGAACACGACATTCAAGGTCGGCACGCCAACCAACGTTTTGTCGCTGCTTGAATTCCGCTCCGGCGCGACCGTCACCTTCGGCGCCTCGTGGGATGTCTTTCGCCACTCCAACCACCCGATCGAACTGCACGGCACGGAGGGCTCGCTGCGCCTGCCCGACCCCGACACGTTCGGCGGCACGGTGTCGCTGTCGGAGCGCGGCACCGACTGGCAGGATTTCGCCAGCGAGGGCGATCTCTACGGCGCCCGCAACTGGCCTTATGCCGCGCCCGACCGCGCCAATTACCGCATGCTCGGCGTCGCCGATCTGGTGCGCTCGCTTCAAACCGGCAGCACCCCACGGGCCTCCGGCAGCCTCGCGCTGCATGTACTGGAGATCATGGAGGCTATCCTGCGCTCCGGTGAAACACAGGGATCAGTCGCCATCGCGGGCGATGTCGTGCAGCCGGCCCTGCTGACCGAGGAAGAGGCGAGCAGCCTGCTGGCCTGAGGACATGACCATGACGCTCGATCCGGATGCGCTGCGCGTCCTCGAAATTGGTCGTGCAGCCGGCGGCGAGCCATTCGAGACCGGCAGCGTGGCGGCGGCGCGAACTGCCTACAACGCCTCGTTCCCGACGTTACAGGGTGAGCACGAGCCGGTCGCTGCGACCCAGGAACGGCAGATCGACGGGACGAATGGGCCTATAGCGCTCCGCATCCATCGCGGCATCGGCGCACCGCAAAGCGGGGCACCGGCGCTGCTCTACCTGCATGGCGGCGGCTGGGTCATCGGCAACCTCGATTCGCATGACGAGATCTGCCGCCTGATGGCCAATCTCGGCGGCGCCGTCATTGTCTGTCCCGATTATCGCCTGGCGCCAGAGCACAAATTTCCCGCCGGGCTCGAGGATTGCCTGGCGACACTGCGCTTCATAGCGGGGAATGCCGCCGGTCTCGGCATCGACATCAGACGCATCGGCGTTGCCGGCGACAGCGCCGGCGGCAATCTCGCCACGGTGCTGGCGCTGCTTGCCCGCGATGGGCTTGCGCCTCAGCTTGCGGCGCAACTCCTGATCTATCCCAACACCGACGCGCGGCAGGCATCGAATAGCTACCAGCGTTTCGGCGACGGCTTCGGGCTCACCGCAACCACCATGGCATGGTTCCGCGACCACTATGTGCGAACGCCCGAGGACATCATGGACTGGCGCGTCTCGCCCTTGCTGGCGCCTGCCCTCGCCGGCGCGGCGCCGGCTTTTGTGGCGCTTGCCGGCCGCGACATCCTCGCCGACGAAGGGGCAGCCTATGCGGCGCGCCTGCAAGCCGCGGGCGTGCCGGTGATCCTCCGGCAGTGGCCGGGCCAGATCCATGGCTTCGTCTCAATGGGACGCCATATTCCCGCTGCCCGGCAAGCGGTGGCCGAGGCGGTGGCTGCCTGGCGCCACTTCGAGAAGGTCGCTGACGATCAGGCCGACTGACGCATCACCAGGGTGGCGCCGAGCTTGACAGTGCGGGCCAGGCCTTGCTTCGGCGGATCGGCCTCGTCCAGCAGAGCCAGCAGTATCTCGACGCTGCGGCCGGCCATGGCGGTGAAATCCTGCGCCATGGTGGTCAGCGCCGGGCAGGTGTAGCGGCTCAGCGGATGATCGTCGTGTGCTGCAACCCGCAGATCGCAATCGGGTCTGCGGCCGACCTTCAGGCCGCGCGAGAACGCAGCCGCCATCACGCCAAAGGCGAGGCGATCATTGGCGCACAGGATGGTGCGGCCGGGCAAGGCGCCGGCCTGCAGCATTTTTTCCGTCTGCTCGTAGCCGATGCGTTCGAAGTCCCAGGTGTAATCGCGGGTGCCTTCGATGACGACCGGCTTGAACCCGGCGGTCTCCATCGCGACGATGTAGCTTTCCTGGCGTTCGCCGGAGTTGTGGTTGACGTGTGGGATGTCGAGATAGACCGGCGGCTCACCCGAACGGCAGAGATAGTCGACGATGGTCGAGACGCTCTGCCGGTTGTCATTGCCGACGAACGGCGTATCGCCCTCGATATAGGTGTCGAAATAGACAATCGGAATATCCTGCCCGAGCTTGTCGAAGACGCCGCGGTCGGAAGCCAGACCCAGTGGGGCGATGATCGCGCCGGCGACCTTCAGGGACAGCAGCGTCCTGACCGACTCCGCCTCCAGCTTCGGCGAACCATGCGAGGAGATGACGATCGGCCAGTAGCCTTCGTCGCGGCAGCGAAATTCGATGCGGCTGACCATCTCGGCGTAGAACGGATCGGTGATCGTCGGCACGACGATGCCGATGTTGCGGGTGCGCTTGCGGTTGAGATTTCGGGCGAAAAGGTTGGGCTGATAGTCCGAGGAGCGCAGGGCGGCTTCGATGCGCGCCCGCGTCGCCGGCTTCACGCTCGCCGGATCGTCGAAATATTTGGACAGCGTCGGCCGGGACACGCCGCATGCCTGGGCGAAGTCATCCATCGTGCGGTGCGTCTTCTCCGCCATCGATATATTCCTGATCCCCTGCCATGATCGGCCCGCCCCCAGTCATGCGGCCGTTGACCGGATGCGACAATCCTGGATGGAACTTATTCAGTCAATTTTCACAGTTACCAATAGAACCCAGAAATATTGCATGCGTCAAATTATTCGTTAACGTTTCAAAGCTGAGGCGGCTCGCCGCCGTTTTCTCCCGCCAAACGCTTTCGGATAGCGCTGTTTCGTCGACTTGATCGTCAGTTCGACGATCGAGGGCCGCAGAAGCTTGCCGCTCGCTCTCGGCTCCGGGCCTGCTTGCCAAATGCCGCCATGCCGCCCATACAGCTGGGCAATCGCCCACCCCGTCCGCGCCTCACCTGCCAGGGATACTCTCCAATGTCCGCGACGCCGTGGTCAAAGCCGTGACGGACCACTCCATGCCATCGCTTGCCGGCCTGGGCTGGACGGATTTTTTTGGCGACCAGCTCGAACCCGGCGACGCCGATCTTATCCCGACGCGGATCGCCACCGTCCACCGCGATCGCCTGACCGGCCTGTCCCAGGCAGGGCCGGTCGATCTGACACTGCCGGCGCAGGCGAACACCGGTGACTATGCGGTCGGCGACTGGGTACTGGTCGATGGGCATGAACACCTTGTGCAGCGCCGCCTGGTCCGCAAGACGGTGCTGGAGCGCCGCACCCAGGGCGGCAGGGTGCCGCAGCTTGCCGCGGCCAATGTCGACACGCTGTTCATCGTCACCTCGTGCAATGCCGACTTCAATCCCGCCCGGCTCGAGCGTTATCTGGCGCTCGCCAATGAGGCCGGAACGACGCCTGTGATCCTGCTGACCAAGGCCGATACCGCTGAAGACGCCGAGACATATGCAAGGCAGGCTGCCGCGTTGCAGCGTGGATTGCCGGTCGTGACGCTGAACCCCCGGACATCGGATGCGGCAACCATCCTGGCTGCCTGGTGCGGTGTCGGCCAGACGGTGGCGCTGATCGGCTCCTCCGGCGTCGGCAAATCGACGCTGGTCAACACGCTGGCCGGATCGGGGCAGCAATCGCCGCAGCAGACCGGAGGCATTCGCGAGCACGATGCCAAGGGACGCCACACCACCACGTCGCGATCGCTGCACGCCATTGCCGGCGGCGGCTGGGTGATCGATACGCCGGGCATGCGGACTTTGCAGGTCAGTGACGTCGCCTCCGGCATCGACACGCTGTTTGCCGAAATCACCGAACTCGCGCCACTGTGCAAGTTCCGCGACTGCACGCATGTGCATGAGCCGGGCTGCGCTGTGCAGGCTGCCTTGAAGGCCGGAACGCTCGATCCGGAGCGCCTTGCCCGCTGGCGAAAACTGTCCGACGAAAACCAGAACAACACGCCGGCTCAGAGCGGACCCCGCGGAGCCAAGTCTCCCGGCGGTCGCGGCAAGAGGCGTTGAACGGCCGAGGCTGAACTGGCTTCAGAGCCGCGCCGTCCCGAAAACGCGATCCCAGAACGCCGACGTCACACCGAAATTGGCCGCTTCGTCGATGTGGTGATGGACCGCGTGGCGACGCTTGAGCGTGTAGAGATAGCTCGGATGCGCGGGATGCCAGTGATGGATCATGTGGTGGATGCTGATGTACCAGAGGTACCCCAGCATCAACCCGCAGCTTACCGCGCTCGCGGTTGCTAAATCCGAGATCATCCATACCGGCAGGAACGCGACCAGCGCATGCACCCCGAGGCTGAGCCAGGTCGGCGTGCCCACCGAACTGCGCTCCTCGACATGGTGACGGTCGTGCAGGTCCTTGATGTAGGGAATGTGGTGAAGAACGAACCTGTGCAGCACATACTCGATCAGCGTCCAGAGGCCGAGACAGGCGAGGACCGTGCCTATCCAGCCCGGCGCACCCTCTTCGCCGGCCTCGAGCAGCCCAGCCACTGCCAGCACGGCGATTACCAGCGGATACACGACGAAGTCGCTGTAGTAGCCAATAAGACCGAGTTGCATCGTCACCTAGCCTTCGAGCCGCCAAATAGGCGATGGTATCAGATTGCCGGACTCGCGGGTGAGGTGCAATGCAGCCGCGCCTGACATAGCGTCGCAATCCCCTGGTGCAAGGTTCGCGTCAACGATTCAAGGACCATCGGCAGGCTGCCAGCTTCGCAAACGGACATACAAAAATGGCAAAACGCAGTGCGGGATTGCTGATCTATCGCCGCAGCGACGACGATCTCAGGGTGTTGCTGGTTCACCCGGGCGGACCCTTCTGGGCGAAGAAGGACGATGGTGCCTGGTCGATACCGAAGGGCCTCGTCGGCGAGGACGAGGATGAGTTGACGGCAGCGCAACGCGAGACCGAGGAAGAGCTTGGCGTCAAGGTCGATGGATACTTCAC
>NZ_RZPH01000269.1:0-6230 GCF_004022825.1 Mesorhizobium sp. M7A.F.Ca.CA.004.04.2.1 | reverse complement strand
GCGCTACGGGCAGACGGTCCAGGCGGTGCGTCAGCTCGACCTGGAAATCATGCGCGGCGAATTCCTGACGCTGCTGGGGCCTTCCGGGTCTGGCAAGACGACGGCGTTGATGATGCTTGCGGGGTTCGAAGATACGACCGAGGGCGAAATCCTCATTGACGGTCAGCGCATCGACAACGTTCCCGCCAATCGTCGCGGCATCGGCATGGTGTTCCAGAACTACGCGCTTTTCCCGCACATGACGGTCGCCGAAAACCTGGCTTTCCCGCTCGAGGTCCGCAAACTTGGCCGCGACGAGGTGACGCGACGTGTCAGGAACGTTCTCGACATGGTCCAGTTGCCCGAATTCGGCAACCGGCGTCCGGCGCAGCTTTCGGGTGGCCAGCAACAACGCGTCGCGGTTGCCCGCGCCCTGATCTTCGAACCAAATCTTGTCCTGATGGACGAACCGCTCGGCGCCCTCGACAAGCAATTGCGCGAGCAGATGCAGTTCGAAATCAAGGATATCCATGCCCGGCTCGGCGTCACGTTCGTTTATGTGACACACGACCAGACCGAGGCGCTGACCATGTCGGACCGGATCGCGGTGTTCAGCGCCGGCCGCATCGAGCAGCTTTCGACACCACGCGAACTGTATGAGCGTCCGACGGGCAGCTTTGTGGCGAGCTTCATCGGCGAGAACAACCGCATGTCCGGCACCGTGCTTGCCGGCGGTGAAAACGGTGGCGTGGCCGTCCATCTCGACGATGGCGATCTGGTGTTGAACGCCATTTCCCCTGGCGCGACGCCCCCTGCGGGCGCCAGGGTGACGCTGTCGATCAGGCCCGAGCGCATGTCCTTATTGCACGATGGCTCCACCGCCCTCAACGTGATTGCGGCAACCGTCGTTCAGTCCGTTTATGTCGGGGATCACATCCGGCTCGTCGCTGTGACGGCGGGCGGCCTGAAATTCATTGTCAAGCTTGCCGCATCGTCGTCTCGGTCCGAACTCAATGCGGGCGAGGCGGTTCGGTTGGGCTGTGGTCGTGAGGATTGCCTCGCGCTCGAGAGATAGCAACAAAAGGCAGACAAGGGAGAGTTCAACCATGAAGAAATCGCCGAAAGTCGTCATCACCTGTGCGGTCACCGGTTCGATCCACACGCCGACGATGAGCCCGTATCTGCCGATAACGCCGTCCGAGATCGTCGACGCCGCCGTCGGAGCAGCCGAAGCCGGAGCGTCGGTGATCCATCTGCATGCCCGCGATCCGGAGACCGGCAAGCCTACCCCTGATCCAAAGCTGTTTATGGATTTCCTGCCGCGCATCAAGCAGCAGACCGACGCCGTGATGAACATTTCCACCGGCGGCGGGCTGAAGATGACCCTCGAAGAGCGCCTTGAAGCCGCGCACGCTTCGAAGCCGGAACTCTGCTCGCTCAATATGGGATCTATGAATTTCGCCCTGCACCAAATCGCGCCGAAATACACCGACTGGAAGTACGACTGGGAGAAGGGCTACCTGGAAGACACAAAGAAGGGCATCGTCTCCAACACGTTCGAGCAGATCGAGCGTATCATCGTCGAAGTCGGCCAGGCCTACGGCACGAAGTTCGAGTTCGAGTGCTACGATGTCAGTCACCTCTACACGCTTGCGCACTTTCTAGACCGCAAGCTGCTGAAGCCGCCGCTTTTCGTCCAGACGATCTTCGGGCTGCTGGGCGGAATCGGCGCCGACCCAGAAGACATGATGCACATGCGCAGGACGGCTGATCGGCTGTTCGGAGACGATTATCTCTGGTCGATCCTTGCCGCGGGCAAGCACCAGATAAATCTCTGCACGATGGGCGCGATCATGGGCGGCAATGTACGGGTCGGTTTGGAAGACAGCCTCTATGTCGGCAAGGGCACGCTCGCTAAGAGCAATGCCGAACAGGTTGCCAAGATAAAGCGCATTCTCAACGAGTTGTCGCTCGAAATCGCGACGCCCGACGAAGCCCGTCAACTGCTGGATCTCAAGGGCGCAAACGAGGTCGGGTTTTGACGCCCGGCATCGAAACCTATGTCGGCGTCGTGCATCCTTGGATGTGCGACGCGATGGGCCATCTCAACGTTCGTCATTATGTGGCCATGTTTGATGACGCCAGTTTCCAGTTTCTGGGCAGGATTGCCGATCCTCGTTTGACGCCGACCCTCGGCTGGGCGGATGTAAGGATGGAGATCGACTACGTGCATGAAACCGCGGCGGGAACCCTGGTCACCGTTCGCAGCGTTATAGAAAAGCTTGGGAAATCGTCGCTGACTTATCTACATGAAATGCGCGGCACGCTGGATGGAGTCCTGCATGCGCGCATGCGCACCGTAAC
Organism: Mesorhizobium sp. M7A.F.Ca.CA.004.04.2.1; assembly: GCF_004022825.1. NCBI lineage: Bacteria > Pseudomonadati > Pseudomonadota > Alphaproteobacteria > Hyphomicrobiales > Phyllobacteriaceae > Mesorhizobium > Mesorhizobium sp. M7A.F.Ca.CA.004.04.2.1. The sequence continues at coordinate 3,887 of NZ_RZPH01000269.1, read as the reverse complement.
GGTACGCTTCGATCTTCAAGCGCGGAGCAAGATCGAGATCGAAGGCGAAGCCCGGCAGGCGAGCGCGAAACTCCCGAGGGGTGAAGCCGATACGCGTGGGTGACGGCGAGAATGTCCGGTGACGGCATCGTTAGCCGCATTGGCGTCACTGAGCGAGATGCTGTAGGTCGCTGAAGGCTTCTACTCGCCCTACGAAGGTCAGGTATGCCGCTATCGCACAGGACACCGCATGGGGCAGCCCGCCACAATCGGCCATTGCGTACGATAGTGGCGTTGAAGTGGTAGCGGGAGAGGGACTTGAACCCCCGACCCCAGGATTATGATTCCCGTGCTCTAACCAACTGAGCTACCCCGCCAGGGCGGCGAAAGGCCCGAAATCCGCCTCAAATCGAAAGGCATGTCGGGGGCGTTCGCCAAGGTCGCGCGGATATAAGGTTGGGAGGGTGAGCCTGTCAAGCTTCGAAGCAACCGGCTTGCCGGCTTATCGTCATTATCGAAAAGCTTTGCCATGCGGACATTTGGTTGCCGCCGCCGGGGTTGAGTTCGAAGGGGCACGTCGCTATGTCTCGGCCACGAGTTTTTAGAGTTTGAAACAGATGAAGCCGCGCATAGCAGTCCTCGGTTGCGGATACTGGGGCAGCAACCACATCCGCACTCTCAAGGCGCTCGGCGCGCTGTACGCGGTCTCCGACACCAACCGGGCCCGCGCAGAAGGCTTCGCCAGCGAGCAGGACTGCCTGGCGATCGAGCCGGACCAGTTGTTCGTGCGTGACGATATCGACGCCATCGTCATGGCGCTGCCGCCGCAATTCCATGCCGACCTTGCCGTGCGTGCCGTCACGGCCGGCAAGGACGTGCTGGTGGAAAAGCCGATCGCGCTGACGGTTGCCGACGCCGAGCGTGCGGTGCAGGCGGCCAAGGACAATGGCCGCGTCTTCATGGTCGGCCATGTCCTGCGGTTCCACCCCGCCTTCGAGACGCTGAAAGGGCTGATCGACAAGGGCGAACTCGGCGAAGTCCGCTACATCCACTCGCACCGGCTCGGCCTCGGCAAGTTCCACACAGAGAACGACGCGCTGTGGGACCTGGCGCCGCACGATCTGTCGATGATCCTGGCGATCACCGGCACGGAGCCGATCGAGGTGCGCGGCGAGGGGGCCGCCCTGCTCGACAATCTCAGCGACTTCGCGCATCTGCACATGCGCTTCCCCAACGGCCTGCGCAGCCATCTCTTCACCTCGCGTCTCAATCCCTATCGCGAGCGGCGGCTGACCGTGGTCGGCACCAAGGCGATGGCGGTGTTCGACGATGTCGAGCCATGGGAACGCAAGCTTGCCGTCTACCGCCATGCAGTGTGGCAGGACAGCGGCCAATGGGCCTTCACCACCAATGAGCCATCCTATGTCGCGGTTGCCCAGGGCATGCCGCTGACACGCGAGCTGGAGCATTTCATCCAGTGCATCGAGACGCGTGCCGAGCCGCGCACCAGCGGCGAGGAAGCGATCAGGGTGCTGCGCATCCTGACCGCCGGCACGGTCACCCACACCAAGTCGAATTCCTGAAGCGCGGATTATTTATTCGGCGGGAATCTTATTCGGCAGGTATCTTATTCGGCAGGTATCTGGGCCGGCCTGGCGGCAAGCCGGGTCAGCATCGCCTCGGCCTCGGCGCCACGCTCCGAACGCTCGATGAAGCCGCCGCCGAACACGCGAGCTTCGTTGCCGTCATCGGAGTAGAGCACGCAGGCCTGGCCCGGCGCGATGCCGGATTCGCCGTCGACCAGTTCCACCCATGTGGCACCGGCACGATGATGCAGCACGGCCGGGCGCGGCGGCCGCGTCGAGCGGACCTTGGCGAACAGCTCCAGGCCGCCTGCAGGGACGTCTGTGAGCGGTCCGTCGCCCAGCCAGTTCATATTGCGCAGATAGATCTTGTGCGTCTCCAGCGCCTCGCGCGGGCCAACCACGACGCGAGCGCGGTCGGCATCGAGGTGGACGACGTAAAGCGGCTCGCCGGAAGCGATGCCGATGCCGCGGCGCTGGCCGATCGTGTAGCGCAGGATGCCCTCATGGCGGCCGAGCACGCGGCCGTCGATGTGGACGATGTCGCCCGGATTGGCCGCGGTTGGCTTCAGCTTGGCGATGATGTCGGAATACTTGCCCTGCGGCACGAAGCAGATGTCCTGGCTATCCTGCTTGGCGGCAACCGCCAGCCCCATCTCCTCGGCGATGGCGCGAACCTGCGGCTTCGACAGGCCGCCGAGGGGAAAGCGCAGATAATCGATCTGTGCCTGCGTGGTGGCGAACAGGAAATAACTCTGGTCACGGTCGGCGTCGACGGGCCTGTAGAGCGCGCGGTGGGCGCCGTTGGCGCCGGAACGGATGTAGTGGCCGGTGGCCAGCGCGTCGGCGCCGAGCTCCTTGGCGGTGGCCAGGAGGTCGGCGAACTTCACCGTCTGATTGCAGGAAACGCACGGGATCGGCGTCTCGCCGGCGACATAGCTCTCGGCGAAGGGATCGATGACCGCCTTGCGGAAGCGTTCCTCGTAGTCGAGCACATAATGGGGGATGCCGAGCGTCTCGGAGACACGGCGGGCATCGTCGATGTCCTGCCCGGCGCAGCATGAGCCGGCCCGGTGCGTCGCCGCGCCGTGGTCGTAGAGCTGCAAGGTGACGCCGACGACGTCGTAGCCCTCGCGTTTCAGCAGGCCTGCGACGACAGAGGAATCGACGCCGCCCGACATGGCGACGACGATGCGGGTGTTTTCGGGACGTCCGGGAAGATTGAGACTGTTCATGATGCTTTCGTTCTGCGCGGCGCCTCAATGCCAATGTCGAGAATATAGGTCAAGCTTTACCGGCGCGCCAGCGTGCAGGGCGATTCACCGGTTGCGGCCGATCTCCGCCAGGGGATGCATTTTCCCCGGCAAATCAGCGTTTGCGGGCAGATGTTTCAAATGCCGGCGAAAAGACTAACGCGGCGTTCATGATCCTTACCTAGTCATTAGGGTCTGCTTAGGCAATTTTTAAAGCTGTGGCGGTAACGTGGCGGGGATTGGGTCTTTGAGTTTTTTGTAGAGAGTACGATGACCGATCTGGTTAGACCGAGAGTCAAATATGTTATCGGGCCTGACGGCAGCCCTCTTACGATTGCCGATCTGCCGCCGACCAATACACGTCGCTGGGTTATCCGGCGTAAGGCGGAAGTGGTTGCGGCCGTGCGCGGCGGGCTTTTGAGCCTGGACGAGGCATGCCAACGCTACAAGCTCACCACCGAGGAATTCCTGTCCTGGCAGGCGTCGATCGACGAATATGGCCTTGCCGGGCTGCGCACGACACGCATCCAGCAATACCGGCACTGACATTGCGAATTTAGACGAAGGGCGCGGCTAACCCCGCGCCCTTCTGTTTTCACCGTTCCCGCTCAGAGCGATAGCACAACCTTGCCGATCGGCTTGGTGGCGAGGAAGGCGTGAGCGGCCCCCGCCTGGTCCAGCGGGAAGCTCTTCGCCACATGGACGGCGAGCTTGTTGGCATCGATCAACCGAGCCAGTTCCACCAGGCCCTCCCTGTCGGGAACGACGGACATACGCTCGACCCGAATGTCTCGCGCGCCGGCCTGGGTCCTGGTGTTGTCGCCGACATCGAGCAATGACACCAAAACGCCGCCACGCCTGAGCACCTTCAGCGAGCGTTGGGCGTGGTCGCCGCCCATTGGATCCAGCACCAGATCGATGTCGCGAACCTTATCGGTGAAATCGCCCTTGGTGTAGTCGATGACCTCGTCGGCGCCGAGTTCGCGGAGGAAATCGAGCTTGCCCGGGCTGACCGTGGCGACAACGTAGGCGCCGCGCGCCCTGGCGATCTGCACCGCCAGATGACCGACGC
>NZ_RZPH01000268.1:0-6235 GCF_004022825.1 Mesorhizobium sp. M7A.F.Ca.CA.004.04.2.1 | reverse complement strand
ACATCGGCATGCTGCGGCGCTTCATCAAAGTTGGCGAGGTCGACTTGATCGTCGCTGAATTGGGCCTGTACGCGGTTCGTCCGGATCTTGAAGGGCTCGGAATCGGTTTTTCGATGCGCGTGGCGTACCCAGTGCTCCATCAGTTGGGTGTTCCATTCGCTTTCGGCACGGTTCGGCACGCGCTGCGAAACCATGTCGAAAGATTCTGCAGAGCCGGCCTCGCGAACATTGTGTCGGGCGTTCGCGTACGGTCGACCCGTCCAGATGTGCATCCCGACCTGCCGCCCACGCGCCTGGAAGACGTACTCGTGTTGGTTTCGCCGATCGGACGCTCGATGGACGAGTGGCCGTCTGGTACCCTGATCGACCGGAACGGTCCGGAACTATGAAGCCTCTGGACTACATATGCGAAGGGCAGAGTGACAATGCCGATCGCATTGCAGAGCGCAGCGTCTATCTGACGTTTGACGACGGTCCCAATTCATTTTTCACACCGCAGATACTCAATGTGCTGGCGCAACATCAGGTGCCGGCGACCTTCTTCGTTGTTGGGGCCTACGCGGCCGACGAGCCGGAACTCGTTCGCCGAATTATTACAGACGGCCACGGTATAGCCAACCACACGATGACTCATCCGGACCTAGCTAAATGCGGGTCCGTCGAAGTCGACTGCCAGATAGTTGAGGCAAACAGAGTCATAGGGATGGCTTGCCCGCAGGCCATGGTTCGGTACTTTCGTGCACCCTATGGCATCTGGACCGAAGAAGTAATCGCTGCATTAGCGGGTGAGGCATTGGCGCCCGTCCATTGGTCCATTGATCCACGCGACTGGTCTCGCCCCGGCGTTGACGCCATCGTCGACAGAGTGCTCGCCGATATCCGGCCGGGCGCAATCGTGCTGTTGCACGACGGGTGCGCTCCCGACGAATTGCAACCAGGCAATCAAGCCAGTCTGCGCGACCAGACGGTGACAGCGTTGTCACGCCTAATTCCAGAATTGCACGGCCGCGGATTTGTAATCCGATCACTTCCTCAACATCCCTGAACAAACAGAGATCCTATGGACCTTCTCACCACAGCCAGTACTGTTGCCGTTTCGTCTTATGCGGTGCTCTCGACTGTTTACAGAGGCATGCAAGCGGTCTACTCCCAACCGGAAAATGTTACGCCGCCGTCGGAAAGCTTGTTCGGATCCGACCGTTGGCCGAGCGTGGATGTCATTATCCCCTGCTACAATGAGGACCCGCGCACACTCGCGGCGTGTTTAGCTTCCATTGCAAATCAAGATTACTCCGGAACATTTCAGGTCTATCTGGTTGACGACGGTTCTGGAAATCGTAATGCCGTCATCCCGGTACATCACGCCTACGAGGGCGACCCGAGATTCAATTTCATTCTGCTCCGCGAAAATGTTGGCAAACGCAAGGCGCAGATCGCCGCCATCCGCCGCTCATCTGGAGATTTCGTGCTCAGCGTCGACTCTGACACGACACTTGCGTCCGACGTCATCACGAAGCTTGCAGTAAAAATGCGGGATTCCATGGTCGGAGCGGCCATGGGCCAGCTGACGGCATACAACCGCAGCGACACTTGGTTGACCCGATTGATCGATATGGAATACTGGCTGGCTTGCAATGAGGAGCGCGCGGCGCAAGGTCGCTTTGGTGCGGTCATGTGCTGCTGCGGCCCATGTGCAATGTACCGCCGGTCTTGTCTCCTTTCTCTGCTGGATCAATACGAGACGCAGCTGTTCAGGGGGAAACCAAGCGACTTCGGTGAAGACCGTCATCTTACGATCCTCATGCTGAAAGCAGGCTTTCGAACCGAGTACGTTCCAGGTGCCGTCGCGGCGACAGTCGTTCCGGACAAGATGGGACCTTATTTGCGCCAACAACTCCGCTGGGCACGAAGCACTTTCCGGGACACGATGCTTGCGCGAGGTCTACTGCGTGGCCTGGATCGCTATCTAACTTTGGATGTGATGGGAGAGAATCTCGGCCCATTGTTGCTCGGCATCGCGGTAGTAACGGCGCTCGGTGAGTTACTATTTTCACATACAGTAAATTGGTGGACGGTGCTGGCTATTGTCACGATGACCATAATCAGATCTACGGTGTTATCTTTCCGCACTCGGCAGCTTCGATTCATCGGCTATTCAATGCACGCGTTAATCAGGATATTCCTGTTGATCCCCTTGAAGGCTTACGCCCTGTGTACATTGAGCAATAGCGATTGGCTGTCGCGTAAAAGTGTTCCCCTGCCCAACAGCAGCACAAAGGAAATCACAAGCGCGATGCCGCTTGGCGGAGCAAATGCTGCGGGCAATTCTGGAATTGCGGAGTCACTTCATACTGCAGATCTTTCGCTCACAGCTAGTGAAGTCTGACGGCCTTGCAGCGCCGAGTGACCGAGTAAGTTGTGTCAGTCGACACGGGGTGAAGCTTGTCGAGTTACCTATGATCAGAACGGGGACTATGTGGAAGCGACACGTGGCATCTTGACGTTATTCTTTGGCGGAAGCGATACACACGTCGCTCCGGCCGCGACTTTCCAAAGGTGTCATCTCAAGGCGGTGGCCTGCTCTGAACCAGAATTCGCAAGTAAGCTGCCGGTGGCCAATCGGACTCATTCCGCTTGAGATAGACGCATGTCCAATGTAGCAATCGACCTTACCGGCGTAACCAAATTATTCGGAAACAAGCTCGTTGTGGACGGGCTGTCCTTCACCGTTGCATCGGGAGAGTGCTTCGGTCTGCTGGGGCCTAACGGCGCAGGCAAGAGCACGATTGCGCGTATGCTCCTCGGTATGACCCGGCCTGACGCGGGTGATATAACAGTCCTCGGTCTACCAGTGCCGGCACGCAGCCGCTTGGCCCGCAAGGGCATAGGCGTGGTCCCGCAGTTCGACAATCTCGACCTGGAATTTACGGTACGTGAGAACCTGTTGGTGTTCGGGCGCTACTTCGGCATGAGTACAAGAGAGATCAACGCCGTCATCCCACGGCTGCTCGAGTTCGCTCGCCTTGAGAGCAAGGCGGATTCACGTGTCGGCCTGCTATCCGGCGGGATGAAGCGGCGCCTGACGCTGGCACGTGCTCTGATCAACGACCCCCAGTTGCTTGTGATGGATGAGCCCACGACCGGCCTCGACCCGCATGCCCGCCATCTGATCTGGGAGCGACTTCGTTTCCTGCTGGCGAGCGGAAAAACGATCATTTTGACCACCCATTTCATGGAAGAGGCTGAGCGGCTTTGTGATCGGCTGTGTGTTCTCGAGCGGGGACGCAAGATCGCCGAGGGCAGTCCTCATGCGCTGATCGACGAGTACATTGGGTGCAACGTGATCGAGATCTTCGGCGGTAATCCACAGGAGCTGATTTCGCTGATCAGACCGTACGTTCAGCGTGTCGAGGTAAGCGGCGAGACGCTCTTTTGCTATGCGCCTGAGCCGGAGGATGTGCGCATCCAGCTTCGCGGTCGAGCGGGTCTGCGTATTCTAGAGCGTCCACCCAGTCTGGAGGACGTTTTCTTGCGGTTAACCGGACGTGAGATGGAGAAGTGAGCAATGGGTGAACGTTTTGCGGCCGCTCTACCCGCCAACGCCTGGAACTGGATGGCGGTGTGGCGCCGCAATCATCTGGCATGGAAGAAGGTGGCATTTGCTTCAATGCTCGGCACCCTTGCTGATCCGATGATTTACCTTTTCGGGCTCGGCACTGGCCTTGGACTGTTGGTAGGCCGCATCGAAGGTGCATCCTACATCGCCTTTCTGGCAGCCGGCATGGTTGCGACGAGCGCGATGACAGCATCAACCTTCGAAACAATTTACGCGGTTTTCGGTCGAATGCGCGATCAGGGCACTTGGGAAGCAATCCTGCACACACAACTTACCCTCGGCGACATCGTTCTCGGTGAATTGACCTGGGCAGCCACAAAGGCTTTTCTGGCCGGTACGACAATTGCGATTGTTGCGGCCGCGCTAGGTTATGCCGCGTGGACGTCGGTTCTCTACGTGCTACCGGTCGTCGCTCTCACCGGATTCGCCTTTGCGAGCCTGGCCATGCTCGTCATCGCGCTCGCGCCCAGTTATCACTATTTTATTTTCTATCAGACGCTTGTCATCACACCCATGCTGTTCCTTTCGGGCGCGGTTTTTCCAGTCGGCCAATTGCCAGGAGTGTTTCAGCAGATTGCGGCCTTCTCGCCCCTGGCGAATTCTATCGAGCTAATCCGTCCGGTGATGCTCGGCCGCCTGGGCGACAATGTAGGGCTGCATATAGGCGCACTTTGCATGTTCGCTGTATTGCCTTTTTTTCTGTCGGCTGGACTGTTTCATCGACGACTAATGCGTTGACGCTTGCTTACACCCATTAACCAGAAGGAGGTCCGCAATGCCGGATGCAAACTGCCCACAGCGGCCCGGAGGCATGCGTATGCTAGGAATCGCGAGTGGTACAACGCCGAAGCCGGGCGCCACCCAGCCGCTGCAGGCACCCGCCCAGCTTCGCGACCACACCTCGAAGAACAGGCTGGATGGTGAGGCGCGGACCCACCCGGAGCGTTCAATCGATAGCAGCCAAGCTTCTTGTGCGCGTCCACAGACCGTCGCGGCCATTATTTAGTTGGATACACATGCAATGACCCACAACGAAGCAACTCCTGAGCCTTTTGTGATCCTTGCTATGCCAAGGACCGGAACACACTATTTAGAAGAATTGCTAAACGAGCATCCGACCGTTTTGAGTAACGGTGAGTTGCTAAACGAATATGATCCCAATTGGCCCAGCACTGATCGCCTGCTAGGCACGGATCGCGAGCTTCTTGAGCTTGCCTATGTGCGCTGCCCTATGCGCGACTACAAGAATGTGACGCATCTTGGATGCAAGATCAATGAACCTCAGTTTCGCGAGCGTCCCGCATTCTTTGCGGAACTGGCTCGTTGGCCAGCACTCAAGGTCATCCTTGTTGTTCGCCGAAACGTATTGGAATCGCTCCGATCCTTTGTGCAGGCCAGGGAAAGCGGTCACTGGCTGAAGTTCAGCTGGGACAACGATACCGCTCGGCCACCGAGCGTCAGGTTGTCAATCGCCGACTGTGAGGCTTATTTCAAAGCCGCCGACGATTTTCACGCTCGCGTTATGGACTCCTTCACGTCGACCAACCTGCTTGTAATGGAATACGAGAGCCTACTTCACGAACCTGCCCAATGCCTGGGAGCGGTTTGGGATTTCCTGGGCGTTCCAGCGCTTGAGCCATCAGATAACGCCATCCTGCAGCGCCAGGAAACGCGACCGCTGGATCAAACGGTGGAGAACTTTGACGAGTTGCGGATTCACTTCGCACGGGGACCTTATTCAAGATTTTTTGACCTCGGAGATTCAATGCGCTCCTACGCTTAATCGCTTGTACCGCGTGCTCTGATGGGCGTGTAGGATATCCTGCAGTTTGCGCGCATTCCGTCGCAAAACTGACAAACCAAAGTCACCAAGACGACAGAGATATCGGCCGGCAGTCGATCTGCGGCAGACATCAAAGACACGGCCGCAAGGCGACCTGGTCAATTCCCTCTCTGGCGAAGCACTTCTTCAGACGCGATCTTTGGCGAGCCTTGAGTGCAAATTCCGGCAAAGGTGGAGGGTTCCAGTGCGCAACCCGCACCAATCTCGCTGGACGGGACAGGCCTCCAGTTGGCACGGCGCTTGCTCCGAGATGACAGCAGCGCTCGACCGGAGCGCAGCATGGGAGAAGGAGGAGCCCCCACCCCGATCCGGTCAGGGAGAGAGAAACGGTGTTGGTTCCAAGAGTCCCCCGCGCGATCGCAGCGCCCCGCAAGCCCCATTTTGCCCGGACCTACGTGCAGGTGCTTGCCGCCATAGTCCTGGGAGCCGCAATTGGCTACCTCTATCCGGAAACCGGCCAGAGCCTGAAGCCGCTCGGCGATGCCTTCATCAAAGTCGTCAAGATGATTATCGCACCTGTCATCTTCCTGACAATTGCGACCGGCATTGCCGGCATGAGCGATCTGCAGAAGGTCGGCCGAGTTGCCGCCAAGGCGATGGTTTATTTCCTCACCTTCTCGACACTTGCACTCGTTGTCGGACTGATTGTCGCGAATATCGTTCAACCTGGCGCCGGCCTCAACATCGATCCGGCCTCGCTCGATGTCCAAGCCGTTAAGGGCTATGTGGCCACGGCTCACGAGCAGTCCGTGACCAGCTTCCTGATGAACATCATC
>NZ_RZPH01000267.1:0-6249 GCF_004022825.1 Mesorhizobium sp. M7A.F.Ca.CA.004.04.2.1 | reverse complement strand
GCGCGCGCCAGGCGGGCGCCGACCGCCCTTCCGAGATATGGCGAGGAACTGGTCAGGGTAACCAATCCGATCGAGGTCCTGGAATTGCGCCTGATCATGGAGCCGGGCCTTGCCCGACTGGCGTCGCTGCGCGCCTCCTCTTTCGAGACGGCGCGGATCCTCGACGCGGCAACCACGCCGGAGAACGCCCCGTCGGGTGAGGTCGACTTCGCTTTCCATCTCGCGATCGTTGCCGCGGCCCGCAACCATCTCGCCGCGGAATTCTACAAGATGCTGCGCCAGGTCGGCGTCGATGCGCGGGTGAAAGTTGCGCGCACCGCAGCCCCCACCTGCCCCAAGCGGATCGCCCACCGCGACGGCGAGCATCGCCTGATCGCCGAAGCGATCTCGCAGCGCGATCCCGAAGCGGCAGAGGCCGCAATGCGCACGCACCTTTTGTCCGTGCAGAGACAGATCATGGAACGGTCGAATGCCGGCGCCTTTGCCGCGTGATCGTATCAGCTTCCGATAGTGAGCCTGTGCGGGGAATTTCAAATTGAAACGTCATTTCGACGTGCTGGTGATCGGTGCGGGATCCGCCGGCTCGGTTGTTGCCAGCCGGCTCAGTGAAGACCGGTCGTGCCAGGTCGGCCTCGTCGAGGCCGGGGCGATGCCGGCCGATCCCGACATCGCCGATCCGCTGAAATGGACGATGCTTCAGGGCCGCGCCTACGACTGGAGCTACCGGACCGTGCCCCAGCCCTTCACCGCCAACCGCGTCCATGAATGGCCGCGCGGCAGGATCGTCGGCGGCTCGAGCTGCCTGCATGCAATGGCCTATGTCCGCGGCCATGCCGATGATTTCGAACCCTGGGCGCAAGCTGGCGGCGAGCGCTGGTCCTATCGGGGGTTGTTGCCGGGCTTCATCCGCAGCGAAGCCTTCACTGCCTTCGACGGGCCGACACGCGGCATGAGTGGCCCGCTGGACGTCTATCTGCCGGACGCCGAAGTCAGTCCGGTCGTGCGGGCCTACATCGCCGCCGGGCGCGCCATGGGTGCTCCCGCCCTGAGCGACCACAACAGCGGCGAACTGGTCGGCACTAGTCCCAATTCACTCAACATACGTGACGGCAAGCGCCTGAGCGTCGCCGACGCCTATCTGTCGTCGCAGGTCATGGCGCGGCCGAACCTGACCTTGCTTGCCGGCCACGAGGTCGAGCACCTGGTGCTGGACGGCCACAAGATCACGGGCGTGAGCGTGGTGTGCGGGGGCCAGACCGGAACGCTCTGCGCCGACCGGATCGTCCTTTGCGCCGGCGCAGTATCCACGCCGCTCATCCTCATGCGGTCGGGCATTGGCTGTCCCGATACGCTGAAGCAAGCTGACATACGTTGCCTTGCCGATCGCGACGATGTCGGCCGCAACCTGCAGGATCATCTGCTGGCTCTCGGCAATGTCTACAGCACGAAGAAGCCGGTGCCGCCTTCCCGCCTGCAGCACTCCGAATCGCTGATGTACCTGCACAGCGATGACCCGACCCGCTCCACGGGAAGTCCCGATATCGTGCTGGCCTGCGTCGTCGCGCCGTCGGCGGCCGAGGGCCTGAAGACCCCGCTTTATGGCTCGGCCTTTACCATCCTGTGCGGCGTCACTCATCCAACAAGCCGCGGGCGCATCACACCGAGCGGGCCTGGTCGCAATGACAAGCCGGTCATCGACCCGCATTACCTCGAAACCGAACACGATCGCGCGACATTCAGGATGGCGTTGAAGCGGGCGCGCATGGTCGGCCATCATGCGGCTCTGGGCGAATGGCGCGATATGGAGATCCTGCCAGGCGCACCGGTTCAGTCCGATGCCGAACTCGATGCTTTCATCGCCAGGGCTGCTTCCACCCATCACCATCCGGCCGGCACGTGCCGGATGGGTCGTGACACTGAGGCCGTCGTCGATCCTGACTTGCGGCTGAACGGCTTCGACAATGCCTTTGTCGTAGACGCCTCGGTGATGCCGGCGATCCCGAGCGGACCGATCAACGCCGCGATCGTCGCCATCGCCGAAACCTGGGCGGCGTCTTCACGGGCTACCCCGTCCTCAGCGTAACCGCGGCCGCGTCCGACAGTTCCCCTGGGTTCCGAATGGCTCTGGCTCCCAGCGATTGTCAGCTATGGAGATGCGTCAGTTCAAACGCGGCTCCGTCCTGGACGCCGGCCATGCGCTGCTCGGCGGACCGGAACATGTCCGCGAACTCCACCTGGTTTTCGAACACCACGCCGCCGACCTTGACGGTCAGGGCATCCTCGGTCCCTTTTGGCGCGAAATAGACTTGCGCGATGCGCGCCCGGATACGCTCGCCGATTTCCCTGGCTTCTGCTTCGGTCGCGCCGGCGAGGAAAACCCCGAACATCGACGTCCCCATGCGTCCAACCAGATCCTCCGCACGCACCGACGATTGTATGGTCGAGGCTATGAGCCGCAAGGCCTGATCGCCCCATTCAAGACCAAAGCGCAGGTTGATGGACCGCAGATGTTCCGAATGGATGACCAGGAAGGCGCCCGATTTCGGCCCCGGTACCGACGGCCGTGCCGTTCTTTTTTCGACCATCGACGTGAAGACCGCTCCGTTCAGGCAGCCGGTCATGGTGTCGAAGGTTGCCGACTTGTCGAGTTCCCGGCGATAGCGACGAAGCTCGATCCGTTTTAATCCAACGAACAGAAAAAGCGGAACGCCAAGGACAACGGGCAACAGGATTGCCGTGATCATGCTGCGCCCAAATGGCGTCAGCGCCTCGGAGAACAGGAGCAGATAATTGAGGCCGACGGAAACGCCCAGGATTGCAGCGGTTCCCAGAAAGGTCAGCAAAGCGACGCTTTTCCATGCCTGGTCGGTGGTGCTCGCCATAGTCTTTATCACTGGCCGATCTCCTGTGGTTGGGCTGGTATAAGGCCGGTGTGTTGCAATTTCAGTTTCAAGGAAGCTTGCAATTTAATCGATTGCGTGATGACCCCATCAAGGCTGCGCCCGTGGCGGTTAACAAACAAAACATCAGGGAATGAATGGCAGGCTATTGCGCCGGGCCGAATATGCCCATCTCAGCCTTTCGGGCTGTCGCCTCCGCCTTGCCGTAGATGCCGCTCGGCAGCGCCGTGGCCCAGCCGTTGGAGACAAGCCAGGCGCCGACATCCTGCTTGCCCAGCCTGCACGGTGCGGCGACGGCAAAACGCTCGACGTCCGGCGGTACGAAACAGTGCAGCGCGCGTCCCCTCAACCAGGAATTGAAAACGGCGCGTGCGCGAAGGCCGCAAGGCCAGGTGACGTCATGAAACGAGCAGGAGCTGTCGAGATCGATGCCCCGCACTCCGCTGATGACCACCTTGCGGCCCATGGCTTCGAACATCGCCGACGATGTGGCAATCGGGCGGTAGAGCAAGACCTCCCGCCAATCCCCGGGCATTGGCGTTTTCGGGGGCACGGCGAGACCGAGCTCGCTGAGTGGCGGACGGGGCTCGGCCCTTTCGATCTCAGCGGGATCAAGCCGTGGCGGAGCGATCAGGTCTTGAGCAACCTTGCGCGCCGGCTCCAGGCGTTGTGCGTCGGCAACCGGGGCAACCGGCCGGATAGGCCGGGTATCGCCAACATCCGGCGACGGGGCACGGACAGGCCGATCGACCGAAAGCAACGCCCCGCCTTGAATGATCAGCAGTATCCCGGCCAGAAGCAGGATGCTTCCGAGTGCGATCGCCAAGCGGCTGCGGCCCCGCCTGCCCATCAGCTTGAACAGGATCTCGGGGATTTGCGCCGGTCAGAAACCCGACGTCGATTTGGCAACCAGCTTGAGCGCACCTTTTTCAATCCGATAGAACGGCATCGAGCGTTGGCTGGATCCGTCGGCCCGAAACCGGAACAGGCCGGTCGAGCCACGAAAGCCGTTTGGATTTTCGAGAACTTTCTTGCTGAAGCCATCAGGCCCGACCGCGCTGGCAATCCCTGCCGTCAAGGCAACCATATCATAGGCATAGGCCACATTGACGTCGGCCGGATAGTTGTATGTCGTCCTGAAGCGGTCGGCGATCGGCCCGGTTTCACTTGGATCGAGCGTGGCGATAAACGCCCCCTCGAAGAGCGGATCCATGGGGTGCTCCAGCCAACGGTTCGTTCCGACGACGGAGATGGTCTTTCCCGGAATGCCCTTCGATTTGAGGGCGGCAAGGATGGGCGCCGGACTGCCATTGCCGCTGGCGACAATGACGGCGTCGGGGGCGTCCACGAGTGAGCCCATTTCGTCGATCGCCTTCGCGCCACCGTCGCCGGCAGAATATCGGAGAGTGACCGCGAGCGCCGCGCCGTAGATGCTGAGGCTGTTTGCGACCCGCTTCTCCATGGCGCCGGCGTTTGGATTGTCCGCGACAAGCAGTACGAACTTCTTGCTGCCTTTCGCGGCCAGTCCCGCGGCGCCGGCTGCGGCGCTGTCGGCTTCGCCAAGGAGCACGGCATAGACCCCGGCGCCGCCGGCGAAATTGTCGGCAAGCGCCAGAACCGGTGGCCGCTTCGATCCCGAAAGCGTGGCAATATGCTGGGCTGCCGGCAGCTCGGTCGGGCCAATGACGACTTTCGATCCCGTCGTAATGGCCGTTACCGCCAGTTTGCTGGCCTGCGCGCTGTCGCCCTTGGTGTCCTCTATCGTCAGCGTCAGCAATCCGTTGCCGATATCCGTCATCGCCAGCTTGGTCGCATCGAGCATCTTCCTGCCGTTTTCCCCGGCCGTTCCGGGGGCGGACAGCGGCAGCAGCATCGTGACTTTGGTCGAACCGGTACCCAGCGACTGGGTCGCCTGGACGGGACCGCCACCGGCGGCGCCGTTCTGCCCGGCAGGCGCGGCAATCGTCGCCGGATCGAGCACTTCGGACACGCCGCCCTTCGACTGGCAGCCCGACACGATCGCGGCGAGCGCCAAGGCGATTGCCCATGTCCGCGGACAGTGGACCTGTCGGCCAGCTTCCATGAATGCTCCACCCCTATGTGCCGCCGGATATTGTTCCCGGTCTGGTCTTCAACGCATGTTACGGCGGACTTGCAGTGCCGTCTGTAGTTCTTTTAGCCGCCGAAGAGCCTGCCTCTGAGCGCCCTGATCTGCCTTGCTTGCCCGGCACTTCGATAGTCGGCGCATTTCATGTATCGCGGCCCCGGCACGAACACGCGGCGCACGCAAACGCCCTTTGCCTGGGCAGGGGCTCCGCCCTCTCCGCCCGGCGAAAATGCGGAAAAGCCGAACGTCGCCACCGGCAAAGGCCCGGTCACTTCAAAGCCTTCCCTTGCCAGGATTGCCCGCGCACGCTGGCAGTAGCGGACCGAAAGGGCCGAGAACCGGCTTTCATTGTGCCCGGCGCGATATTTCATGACGGTGGTGCACAGATCGCCCGCGGCGAGCCTGTTGGCCTGTGCAAGATATTTGACCCCCAGCGCGATGTTGGCCGCCGGCGCGCTCAGATCGTCCAGGGAACCTCGAAAGCCGAGCATTCTGGCCGTCGCCGGCATCACCTGCATCAGGCCGACTTCGCCGTCGCCGCCTTGCACGTCGGGATCGAAGCCGCTTTCGATCTCCATCACCGCATGCGCCAGCATCGGCTCCAGGCCATAGATCGATGCCTGGCAACTCGCAAATGCCTTGAAAGCCTGCCGGGTCCACTCCGTGGCCGGATCACAGCGCACCGGTTGCTTCAGTCCGGACGAAAGCTGTGGTTTCACGGATGGTCGTTCCAGCCAGTTGGCACTGGCCGGCGTGACCGTTTGGACAAAGCCAAACAACACGATCGCACCCGCGACCGCCTTCAGGAAGGATCCGTCGGCTGTCATGATGGCCAACAGGCGTGGCTATCCGGTCAGTGCATGTACTCGACCATGCGATCGTGAAAACACTCGCATTTGTTGAGGTAGTCTTCGTCCTTGTAGTTCGTCTTCAGGTAGCCATAGGCCTTGCCGCAAGCGACCTTGGCCTCCGACGCCCAGACGAAGACGGGCCGCGACGAGTTGATCCACTCCGAGCTGTTGGCGACGGCAACCGACTCGTCCATCAACTTCACAACCTCCTGCTTCAGATCGACGATGTTGTCGTTCAGCACCAGGTTGGAGGTGCCGACGACACGGCAATAGTCGCCCGTCGGACCGTCGATGATGTCGGCGGCATACCCCGTCGACCCGACTGCCAGCAACAGCGTCGCAGCGGAAACAAGCAGTCTTGCAGAACGTTTCATATTGAGCTCCCCTAGAT
>NZ_RZPH01000266.1:0-6265 GCF_004022825.1 Mesorhizobium sp. M7A.F.Ca.CA.004.04.2.1 | reverse complement strand
ACATTATAGGCGTTGCCGCCATTGATGGCCGTCACGGAAATCACCAGCGGATCGTATGGGTCGATCTCGCGCGAAACGATCTTCTGCAATTCGCTCACCAGGGAGCAAGCCACGGCCAACGCATCGACACCTTCATGCGGTTTTGCCGCGTGCGCGGCCGAGCCGATGACGGCCACATCGAACGTGTCGCAGGCCAGAGTGTAGGGACCAGAGCCGACGGCAACCTTGCCGGACGGCGTGTAGGGATCGACGTGGACGCAGATGGCGGCATCGATGTCGTCGAGAAGCCCCTCTTCCACCACCCGCCTGCCGCCCGACGGTTCGTCTTCCTCGGCCGGCTGGAAGATCAGGCGAACGGTGCCGCCAAAACTGTCCCGCGACCGGTGAAGATGCGCGGCCACCGCGAAAGCCATCGATGCATGGGCGTCGTGACCGCAGGCATGCATCACGCCTGGATTCGTCGATGCATAATCGACGCCGGAGGCCTCCTCGATCGGCAAGGCATCGATGTCGGCGCGAATGGCGATCTTTCGATTCGACGGCTTGCCGGTGCCGACAATATCGACGGCAAGGCCAAAGCCGGCAACGTCGCGAATGTCGGCAATTCCCTGATCCACCAGCATCTGCCTGAGATAGCGCTGCGTGCCGGCCTCCTGGTTCGAAAGCTCGGGATTGCGGTGCAGGTGGCGGCGGACCTCGATCATCCGATCGAGAATTCCGGCGTCGATATCGGTCGTCACGGTTTTCGCAACACCACCCGCCGTGGCCGAACCCTCAGGATTTGACATGGATCTCTCGCGGGAACTTCGTCAGGGTCTCATGGCCGGTTTCGGTGACCAGGATGGTCTCGCTGATCTCGATGCCCCAGCCATCCATCCACATGCCGAGGATGGAATGAACGACATTGCCCGGTTCAAGCACGGTCTTGTCGCCCGGCCTGAGGCTGATCGTATGCTCGCCCCAGTCCGGCGGATAGGCGACGCCGATGGAGTAGCCGATGCGCGATTCCTTCTTCAGTCCGTAGCGCTGGATGACCTTGCGCCAGGCGGCTTCGACGGCTTCGGCTGATGTTCCCGGTTTGACCGCGTCGAGCACCGCATCCATGCCCTCGATCACCGCTTTTGCCGTGTCCGAAACATTTGTCGGCGTCTTGCCAAGCTGCATGGTCCTGGCGAGGCCGGCGGCATAGCGGCGGCAAACGCCGGCAAGTTCCAGCGCAATCGTCTCGTTGTCTCCGAACCGCCTGTCGCTCCACATGATGTGCGGCGCCGAGGCATTCTCGCCACCGAGGATTGTCGGTGGAAGAGCGGTGATGTCGCCGGCAAAATCCGGGCTGCCTGCGATCTGCGCCGCCTGGATGGCGGCGATGGCATCGCACTCGCGAACACCCGGTGCGATCACCTCGAAGGCCCGCGTGACGGCCGCTTCGGCCAAGGTGGACGCCTTGCGCAAATAGGCGATCTCGGGCGCCGATTTGACCGCGCGGATCCAGTTCACCAGCAGGTCGGCATCATGCCATTTTGCATTTGGAAGTCCCGCGACAAGCCGGGCGTGCGCCTTGGGGGAGAAATAATAGGCTTCGAGTTCGATGCCGATATGTCTGACACCCCAGCCCCTGGCGACGATCCAGCTCGCGATCCAGTCCATGGGATGGCGATCGACGCGCTGAACATGGTCTTCCGGAAAGCCGACCACGTTTTCCGGTTTCATCCAGGCGGTCAGAAGACCGCCGGCCGCATCCATGGCGCGCCCGATCCAGACCGGCTCGACCTCCTCGATTGGAACCAGCACCACCTGCGGCGTGTAGAACGACCAGCCGTCATAGCCGGTGATGTAATGCTGGTTGGCAACGTCGTTGACGACAAGGAGTTCGAGACCGCGCTTCGCCATCTCGGTGCGTATCTTGCGAAGCCGCTGTTGGTACTCGTCTCGGGCAAACGGCAATTCAATCATCTTTGCTCCATCTTTGTCAGATCAACGGTCGCGGGGTTCGCTCACCATTGAAGGGGTTTCGCCACGGCGGCAATCGGCCAGGACGACGCGTGGGCAGGTCCTGAACCGAATAGGCCCTCCACGGCCTTCCCCAGGAAAACTTCGGCGTGAATTTATTTTTGAATTCCATTTGACTGAATAAATAAGCAATGCAAAGCTGCGCTCTCCTAAGGGGCGCAAGGCATGGCACTGCGGGGGACCAATCAGGAGTTCGGGCGGCCGTACAATCGGCGCATCGTGCTTGAGTCCATCCGCCTTCATGGACCGATCGCCCGCGGCGAGATCGCCCGGCGCGTCGGCCTCACCGTCCAGACGGTATCGACCATCGTTCGCGAACTGGAAGATCAGGACTACATCCTGTCGCTGCGCGAAGAGCCGAAGGGGCGCGGCCTGCCGCCGGCAACGCTCCGGATCAACCCCGATGGCGGCTATGCCGTCGGCATCCACATCACTCCGCTTGGTATCAGCGCCGCCTTGATCAATCTGAGCGGCGACGTGATCGAGAGCATCTACCGCGAGGCGCCGAACGCGGCGCCGGACCACGCCTTCGAGCTGATCGGGGCGATGGTGGTGGAATTGACCAGACTGCGGGCTGGCGGACGGGTGCTGGGCGTTGGCATGGCCCTGCCCGGCCCATTCGACGTGGAGTCCATGAGTTTCGTCGGGCCAACCACCATGACCGGCTGGAAGGATGTGGCGCTGCGCGAACGGCTGGCGGCCTCCACCGGATTGCCGGCCTTCTTTGAAACCGATATGGCAGCGGCCGCCATGGGCGAGCGCCTCTACGGCCTCGGCGCCCAGTTTTCCGAATATTACTATCTCTATTTCGGCGTTGGCCTTGGCGGCGTCATGGTTCATGACGGCAGCGCCTTGCGCGGCGCCTGGGGAAATGCCGGCGAGATCGGGCACATTCCCGTTATTCCGGGCGGCGAGGCCTGCCCGTGCGGCAACAGCGGCTGTCTCGAAAGATATTTGTCGCTCGAGGCACGCCGGCGCTGGAACGGCAGCGAGGCGGATTGGGTCGCCGAAGTCGCACCGATCTTTCACAACGCCGTCGCCGTCATCGAGAACCTGTTCGACCCGGAGACGGTCATCCTCGGCGGGCTGGCGTCCACCGACCTGCTCGAAATGCTGGCTGGTTCGGCCGGAGGCCTGCACAACTCCGTCTCGGCCCGCAAGGACCGCACGACGCCCAGGGTTGTGGTCGCGCGCGGCGGACAGCATTCCGTGCTGCGCGGCGCCGCCGCCCTTGCGGTTTCCGGGGTGCTGTCACCTCGCTTCGGGCAGATGTTCGCGGCCGAACGCGAACGCGAGCGCGACCTTCTCAAAGGCAGGGAGATTGCGGCATGAGTGAACCCCTGCTGGTGCTCGACAACGTCACCAAGAACTATGGCGCGATCGAAGCGCTCAAGGGGATCAGCTTCTCGATCGGCAAGGGCGAGGTCGTGGCGCTGCTGGGCGACAACGGCGCCGGCAAATCGACACTGGTGAAGATCATATCGGGCGGACTGGAGCCGACCTCCGGGCGCATGCTGTTCGAGGGCAAGGAATTCCTTGCCAAATCACCAGCCGAGGCCAAGGCGGCCGGCATCGAGACCGTCTACCAGGATCTCTCGCTGTGCACCAATGTCGACGTGGTCGCCAATTTCTTCATGGGCCGTGAGATCACACGCAAGTTTCTCGGCATTCCCGTGCTCGACGAGCGCGCCATGGAAGCCGTCGTCGGAAGGGCGCTGGCCAATGCCGGCACCCGCATTCCCTCGCTGCGGGCCAATGTCGAGCATCTCTCGGGCGGCCAACGGCAAGCCATCGAGCTCAACCGTTTCGTGCACTGGGGCGGCAAGCTGGTGCTGCTCGATGAACCGTTCGCCGCCCTCGGCGTCGAACAGACACGGCGCGGCCTCGACATGATCCGCCAAGTGGCGAACCAGGGCATCGGCGTCGTCATCATCACCCATATCATGCAGCAGGCTTTTCAGGTCGCCGACCGGATCGTGGTGATCCGCCAGGGCGTCGTGGCCGGCGATGTCGCACGCAATAAAACAAGTCCCGATGCGGTGATCAACATGATCACCGGTGAGACGCTTGCCGGTGCCGGACCGACAGGCTGAGGGACAAAAGAGGGGTCCGGCTTAAGAGGAGCGAACGACATGAAGCGAATACTTCTTGCTGTCTTCGGTATCCTTGCACTGGCCTTTGCCACGCTCACGCCGGCATTCGCCCAGTCCAAGGGTATCATCTACTATATGGTGCCGACGCTGCTGGACGAGTTCCAGACCGGCTCGGTGAGCGCGCTGGAACTGTTCCTGAAGCAGACCGGCTACGAGATGAAGACGCTGAACGCCGACAACAAGACCGACGCCCAGCAATCGCAGATGAACGATGTCATCGCGCTGAAGCCGGCGGCCATCATCCTGGCGGCAGTCGACTTCAATGCCCTGAAACCGTCGATCGAGGCGGCCCGGGCCGCCGGCATCCCGGTGGTCGAGTTCGACCGCCAGATCACCTCGACGCCATCCGACTTCACCTCTGTCGCCGGAACGGTCGAGATCGGCTACGTAGCCGCGGACCAGGCCGAGAAGCTGCTGAAGGCAAAGCACGGTTCGGTGAAGGGCAAGGTGCTGCAGGTCCTCGGCGACCCCGGCGACCCCTATACGCTCGACATCCAGAAGGGCTTCGAGGAGAAGATGAAGGCGTTGCCGGACGTCAAGATCATCTCGCTTCCGGCCATGCAATGGGAAGCCAGCAATGCCGGCACAATCGTTGCCGACCAGATGCTGGCGAACCCCGACATCGACCTGATCTTCAGCCATGCCGCGCACCTGTCGGTCGCCGCCGTCGCCTCGCTCGAGGCGGCCGGCAAGAAGCCGGGCGACGTCATGCTGATGAGCTCGAACGGCGCTCCGGTCGGCCTCGACCTGATCCGCAAGGGCTGGCTCAACGCCGAAATCGAGCAGCCGCTCTACGCGCAGGCCGCGGCTGTCGCGATGTTCATGGACAAGATCGTCAAGAAGCAAGAAATCAAGCCCGGTGAATACGACGTGCTCGGCTTGAAATCGACCGTGACCAAGGAAGCCTGGGGTCCGAGCATCAAGATCCCGGGTGACGCCATCACCAAGCAAAACGTCGACAACCCGGCCTTCTGGGGCAACCAGAAGCCGCCGACGGACACCGTCAAATCGGTCGAATAGTCATTGAAAGCGCTCCGGGCCGTTACGGCCCGGAGCCTGCCCTTTCATGACGCCGCGTCCAAAAGACGCCGTGGCGAATTTGAATCCGCGCCCGAACCCGACGAAATCGAATTGATTTCGCGGGGCATGCGCCAACCGGATCAGCCCATGAACCCGCGCACACGCAAAGCCCTGGAGTTCGTACTCGACAACCTCGTCTGGTTCATGCTGCTGTTCGTGCTGGTGGTCTTCTCCATCTTCGTCCCGAACTACTTTCAGCTCGGCATCTTCGCCAACATCATCGAGGCTTCCAGCGTGCTCGGCGTCATGTCGATCGGCCTGGCGCTGGTGATCATCGCCGGCCACATGGATCTGTCGGTCGAATCCGTCGCAGCGCTTAGCGCCATGGCGGTCGGCATCCTGTTCTGCTCGTCGGGCATCGGCATGGGCGTGCAACTGCATCCCGAATGGCTGATGGTTCCGGTTTCGCTGCTGCTGGCGCTGGCCGTCGGCGGTCTCATCGGCGCCTTCAACGGCTATCTGGTGGTCAAGGTGAAGATGAGCGCCTTCATCATCACGCTGGCGTCCTACATCTGGGTGCGCGGCCTCGTGCTGGTCGTGTCGGGCGGCCGCTCGGCGCAGGATCTTGCACCGGCCATCCGCTGGTTCGGCATCCAGCGCCTTGTCGGCCTGCCACTTACCGCCTGGATCGCGGTTGGCTGTTTCGTGGTCTTTTCGCTGATCATGGCCAAGACGCCGTTCGGCCGGCATCTGGTGATGATCGGCGGCAACGAGACGGCGACCTTCCGCGCCGGCATCCGGGTGAACCGCAATCTCATCATCGCCTTCGTGCTTGCCGGCGCGATTGCCGGCCTTGCCGGCTGGCTGCTGGCGATCCGCACGTCGGGCGCCACCGCCAATCTCGGCGTCGGCCTGCTGTTCAACGCCTTCGCCGCGGTCGTCATCGGCGGCGTCAGCCTCAAAGGCGGCGTCGGCACCCTGCCCGGCGTCTATGCCGGCGTGCTGCTGCTCTCGGCCATCAACGCGGCGATCAATTTGATGGGCCTGCCGGCCAATTTTACCCAGGTGATCCACGGCCTGCT
>NZ_RZPH01000265.1:0-6287 GCF_004022825.1 Mesorhizobium sp. M7A.F.Ca.CA.004.04.2.1 | reverse complement strand
GTTCGAGTTCGTGGTGCGGAGAGTCAGCCGCGCGCGGGACGAATAGCTGGTGCGGCGGCGATTGCTTGGCGGAATTGCCGAGGCACGTTTCCCGCGGCATCGAACCATCGAAGACAACCCAAAATAGCCCGTTCCGGTTCGCCGGGCGGGCTATTTTCGCGTGTCGGGCCGATCAAGCGAGGATGTTGACCGCGCGTGCCGCGACCAGCGCGATGGTCAGCAGCGAGATCATGGCCTCGGCCATCATCAGCAGCTTGGCGCGCTGGGAGAGTGGCAAGGTATCGGTCGGCGAAAATGCGGTCGCATTGGTGAAGGCGAGGAAGAAATAATCGACGAAGCCGGGCAGCCAATCTCGAAGCTCACGGTCGTTCAACGTCATCTGCGCGAACAGGAAATCGGCCTGTGCGAGCTTGACGAGGCCGCAGGTCGGCGGACCGCCGCGGTCGGTGCTCCAGAACCACAAGGCAAAAACGATGACGTTGGTGACCCAGATGTTGAGCGCGTCGATCAGCAGCGTCGTACCGCTACTGCCGGCATGGCCCTCCAGCAAGGCACGCACCAGCAGGACCAGCGAACCGCAATTGATGATGCTGATGATGGCGGTCATGGTCAGGGCTGTTCTGCGGATCATGACCCGAAACTGGCCGATCGCATGCCACTCGTGGTCCTCGACCGCCTTTCGGGTGGCGGCCTGCGTCCAGGCGGTGGCCACCGACAAGGGCAGCAGCAGGGCCGCCTCCAGCGCGGGCGCCACCCAGCGCGGCCCGAATGAGAGATTGTTGATGACCAGAAGCTGCAGGCAGATGATGACGAGAACGGCCGCACGGGCCATCCAGAAATCGAGCGCACGGTAGTGAATGACGGCATGGTGGTGGCGCATTTTTCAAATCCTGGATGCTTTTTGGGGACGGCAACCGGTCAGGCGTAGGCGACGCCTGCCGCGATCACGCCCAAGGCGCCATGCCCGGCATGTTCAGGGTGCTGCGCGATGGCGTGTTCCATTGTTGTCTTGCTGGCATGTGATGACGGGAGAGGCGGCATGGTGGCGCGAAACTCTGCCTCAATCTTGGTTTTGCCATGGTCGGCCAAGTATACATTTTCGTAAGCTTCAAGTTCTGGGCTGTTCGTAAAACCGTCCGGTGTGATTTATCCACCGCATGACGCGAATCGACGAAACCATGAACGGTTGGCTGCCGGTCGGCAGTTCTGTTCCAGGCGACTGGTGGCAGTCGTCGATCTGGCCGGGGCTGACGCGCTATCCAGAAGCCGGCCTAGCGCTTTTATGCCTGACGCAGATCCTGTGCTGGACCGTGATGCCGGCGCTTGTCGATGCCGCCCCGCCCGGCGATGTCGTCGAGAGCTTTATGTGGGGCCGCGAATGGGTGCTTTTGACCTACAAGCATCCGCAGCTCCCCGGCTGGCTGCTCGAGATCAGCCATCTTCTGACCGGATCGTTCCGCTGGCCGCAATATCTGCTCGCCCAGCTTGTCGTCTCGGCGACCTTCGTCTTCGTCTACCTGCTGGCCCGCGACATGCTCGGGAGAACCCGCGCGCTGGCCGCCGTGCTTTTGATGCCGTCATTGTATTTCTTCGGCTGGCCGACACCGCAGTTCAATCATGATTACGCGCAGATGCCCTTCTGGGCCGCAATCTGCTGGCTGCTGTGGCGTGCGGGCCGTGGCGGTGGGCCGGGCTGGTGGCTGGCGCTCGGACTGGTGTCGGGCGTCGGGCTCTATGCCAAGTTTTCCACCGGGCTGCTGTTGCTCTTCGGGGCGATCTGGCTGTTGTCGGACACGCGGGCACGCAATCGGCTCGCCACGCCCTGGCCCTGGCTTGGGCTCGCGGTTTTCCTCGCCGTCGCCGCGCCACTGGCCATCCAGCTCTACCGCATCGATTTCCTGCCGCTGACCTATGTCGCCGGCCGCGATGAATGGGTGTTGGTCCACCGCGCCCGCCTTTACTATATCGGTGTCCAAATGGCGGGGCTCTGCGGCTTATTGCTGGTGCTGTCGATATCGGGGCTGTTGCGGCGTTCGCCCGCGCCGGAACAGCCCATTGAGCGCGGCGCGCTGGCCTATCTCGTGTGGATGGGGCTTGGTCCGGCGGTGCTTGTCATGGTGGCCTCGCTGTTTACCGGCGCCGGCGAGGCGTGGGGCGCGCCGATGTACAATCTGGTCGGCGTTGTGGCGATCGCCTTGCTGGGTCATCGGCTTGGCGCCGTCGAACTGCGACGGCTGGCGATCTGCGCGTTCGCCTGCATCCTCGGCATGTCCGGTGCCTATGCGGGCATCCGCTGGACGAGTTGCAATTTGCGCGGGCGCATGGATGCCGTCTGCTGGCCAGCGCGGCAGATTTCGGACGAAGCCGAGGCGGTCTGGCACGCGGCGGTGCCCGGTCGGCTCGACATCGTCGGCGGCGATACCCGCATCGCGTTGCTGGCGGGCCTCAACGCCTATGACAAGCCGTCGATCTTCACCGACCTCGACATGCGGCTCGCCCCCTGGATCACCAGCCAGCGGCTGCGCGATCACGGTATGCTCCTGGTCTGGCCCGGGAGCGGCGTGCCACCTCGGCTGCTGGCGTGGCTGGGAAACATCCCGGTCAAGACCGTTCTTTTCGCCTGGTCGCTCAGGGCACCACCGGTGGCGATCAGCTTTGCCGCCATTCCGCCTGGCATGAAGCTACCGGGTTTGATCGACAGCCTCGCCCAACCGAGCAATTGAGGTAGATCCACCGCGTCCGCTGGACGAAGCAGGTGACAATGCCCATTTATGGCGAGACCACTTGCTTTCACGCAATTCCAGACGGAAAACCGCTACACACTTTTCCTGGAATTGCTTTTGAGGAGACGTGACATGGCGACTTCGACCGAACGTGCAGTCCTTGCCGGCGGCTGTTTCTGGGGCATGCAGGATTTGATACGGCGCTATCCCGGCGTCATCTCCACCCGTGTCGGCTACAGCGGCGGCGACGTGCCCAACGCCACCTACCGCAACCACGGCACCCACGCCGAAGCCATCGAGATCAATTTCGATCCGGCCATCATAAGCTATCGCACGCTGCTGGAACGCTTTTTCCAGATCCACGATCCGACGACCCGCAACCGCCAGGGCAACGATGTCGGGACGAGTTATCGCTCGGCGATCTATTACACCAGCGACGAACAGAAGCGCGTCGCCGAGGACACCATCGCCGATGTCGATGCCTCGGGCCTGTGGCCGGGCAAGGTCATCACCGAAGTCGCACCCGTTGGTCCGTTCTGGGAAGCCGAGCCCGAGCATCAGGACTATCTGGAGAAGTATCCCAACGGATACACCTGCCACTTCGTCAGGCCAGGCTGGAAGCTGCCGGTTCGCGAGACGGCGGTTTCGTAGATTCGCAACTGCGATTTGCCCTGCATTGCTGCTCGACGGTGTCGTCGAGCAGGTCATCGCATCCAAACCCCTTTCAGTCAGCGCACCGTGTCGCGTCGGCCATTGAGCTTTCACAATATCCGAGCGCTCTTCGAACGCCTTCGTCAACGGCGAATGCGGATGCGGTAGGCAAACACGGTCAGGTGGTTGACAGCCTGCCGTATCGCAGTCCAATTGCGCAGGAAGAGCTGATTTCGGGAGACGGGCCGTGAAGAAAATCTGCGAAAAGCCAGTGTTTGTAAAACGCGAGCGTCTTTCGGTTGTCACTGCCTTGGCATCGCCTTCCACTCAGCCGACCTGACAAGCTCGCCCTGATCTGTCGGCCCGTTTGAGCCGCCGAAGATGAGGCCGATCGAATCGACCGATCACTCGGAGCCGATCACAGCCGTTTTTGTCCTCGATATCTCTAACCATACGGGGCCTCTGCTCGCCGGCTGGCTAGAGGCTGGAAATGCAATTGGCGCGATCATCGTGCCCGGGTTCCGGCGTCGTCCCACCGGTTTCAGCATCGGCAATTTCCGACGAAGGCTTCAACGCAAGCTGCTGCTCAGGCGGTTTGTCGGTAACACGACTGTCAAGTTGATCGAATTTGGCCGCCCTTACGATTGGAATGCGCTTGGTCGCCAATTGTCTGACCTCCGCGCCGATGTGCTGGTCTGCTACACTTTGCCTGTCTTGATCCCTCAAGAGGTTCTTGGCCATTTTTCCAAAGGCGGGGTCAACCTCCACCCGGCGCTGCTCCCCGACTATCGAGGGCCACATCCGACCCAGCGCTTGGCCGTGGACGGCCGGTGTGCGGCTCATGGCGGCGTCACGCTCCACAAGATGTCCGCCGGTTTTGACGAGGGTGACATTCTCGGGCAGGTGCCGTTTTCCGAAGCTGACTGGACCTCGAGAGAAGCCTTGGTCGACAGCACGGCAACCGCTATGCGGATTCTGGTGAGCGAGGCGGTGCCGGCCTACTGCCGGGGGCTGTTGTCAGGAATGCCGCAGCCGAAAGGCGACTTCGTCTGGGCACGGCTTCAGCCCAGCCACCTGATAATCTCGCCGGCCATGTCGGTCGAGCATGTTGTACGGCTATGGCATGTGCTCGGCCTTCTGCCAGGCATCTATCTTGAAATCGGAACGCGCAAAATCAGACTGGGATTCCAGATCAGAAGGCTGGGGCCTTGCACAGGAAAGGCTCCGGTCAGGCGGTGGGGAACAGTGGAATTCGATCTCGCCAACGGTCGGGTCCTGTATTTTACCTACGGTAGAGTGCTCAAACGGCTGCTCAATTCAAAACACCTGTTTTTGCGCCCGCCCGCCGGAAAACCCGCTCCACAAATCCGGCTGTTCGGCAAAACGAGTGCTGCGGACCAGAGAAACGGATGAAGCCGCTGGGCGATGCCCAGCGGCTTCATCCGTGTGCGGTTACTTGCCACAATTATTATCGTTTACCGTTGGCGCCGTCGCGTTACCATCGGCGTCCGTCTGCGCGCCTTGCGGGTTGGTCGGGCAATTCTGATCCGCGTTCGAATTCATGTCCCCTACCGTGCCAGTCGTGCTGTTGGTCGTGCCCGGGTCGACAGTGTCCGGCTCGACCGTATTCGGTGAAGCCGGCGTGTTCGGCTCAACCGTCACCGATTTGCCGCTGCCGCTTCCATTTGCGTTGTTGCTGCCGGCGCTTTGCGCCATGGCTGACGTGGCCAGACCAATGGTGAGAACCGAAGCTGCGAGGATTTTCATGAACATGGTTTGTCTCCATTTCTGTGAAGTCGTCGCTTGTTTTCTACGAAAGTGATCGCGTTGCGACTGTGGGGACAACCGGTCGCGGCGGCGAAGGTTCCCGACAAAATTCCGCTCAGGCGCACCGTGACTGGCGCAATGCTTTTGGCGCAGTGCTCTGAAAAAACGGCTTTCCCTTGAACTCGAATGATGCTTTAAGGCGCACATCCACAGGGGTGCTCCGTACGGTCGGGGCTGAGACGGGGGCGGCAAGCCCACAGACCCTAGAAGCTGATCTGGGTAATACCAGCGGAGCGAGGCGGGCGATGTTTTCAGGCGCACAGATTTCCCTATACCCCATGACCGACGAATTCGTCGGTGTCATTCTTGGCGCGCTCGGTGCGCTCGATCCCTGGCGCGACAAGCTCAGGATCGAGACCGACGACATCTCGACCTTGCTGGTCGGGCCGCCCGAAGTGCTGTTTCCCGCCATGCGCGACCTCTTCGTGGCGGCGGCACGCAGCGGCAAACATTGCGTGTTGTCGGCCGCCATCTCGCGCGGGTGCCCTGGCGAGCCGGATGACCCGATCTGCCGCTCCGATGCACTTGGCGGGCCTGTCGGGCCACTCGGCCCGCGCAAGGATGCGGCCATTGCGGCGGTGCGCAATGCTGCTGCCACCGGCCAGCCGGCGGCGGCGCAGTTCTCGCTCTATGTGATGGGCACCGACGACCACATGGACGAGATCTACGGCTGCATCGATTTTCTCAAGCAGTCCGGCGTCTATGAGCGTTCCAAGCATTTCTGCACGAAACTGCGCGGTGATGCCGGTGCGATCTTTTCGGCGCTGGACGAGGCCTTCTGCCGCTTCGGACCAGGCGCCGGCCACGTAACCCTCGACGTCACGGTCTCGGCCAACAGCCCGTCGGCTGTCTGAACCAGCCGCGCTTTCGCGCTGCCGTCAAAGGTTGTCTCCCGTGGCCACATCATCAGTCGCTTCGCGCCCGATCGCGAGCCTTCTTGTCAAGGCAATGCCGGCCATGATCTCGGTCGGTTTGCTCCTGCTGGCGTGGGAGCTTTATGCCACCTATTCCGGCATCAGGCCGACGACACTGCCGGCGCCGTCGCGCGTTTTCGAGCAAGCGCTGCTCAATCGCCAGGCGCTGGCC
>NZ_RZPH01000264.1:0-6289 GCF_004022825.1 Mesorhizobium sp. M7A.F.Ca.CA.004.04.2.1 | reverse complement strand
GGACAACCAGACCGGCCTGAAGACCTACACCATCGAAAAGATCGAGTACGGCATCGGCCTGGAATTCCAGCCGGTGGTGTTGTCTCCCGGTCGCATAAGCCTGAAAGTTAGGACGTCGGTTTCCGAGCCGACAACCGAGGGGTCCGTATCGCTCTCCTCAGGCGTGACGAGCCCCGGCATGAATGCACTGTCGCTGCGCAAACGTCTTGCCGATACGACCGTTGAACTCCCCTCGGGCGGCTCCATGATGATCGCCGGCCTGGTTCGCGACGATGTCAGGCAAGCCGTCAACGGGTTGCCCGGGCTGACAAAGATCCCGGTGCTCGGCGCGCTCTTCCGCAGCAGAGATTTCGTGCGCAACGAGACCGAACTCGTCATCATCATCACGCCCTATCTGGTGAAGCCGGTGGCGCGCAACGACCTTGCCAAGCCGGACGACAATTTCAACGCCGCCAGCGATGGCGCTGCCATGTTCCTTGGCCGAGTCAATCGCGTCTACGGCACCATGCAGACCGACAAGCCCAACGGCCGCTACCACGGCGTCGTCGGCTTCATCTACAAGTGAGCGGGGAAGCGGACATGTCTCAGTCAGCATTGAAGGCAAGCACCATCGCCGCACCGATGCGCTTTGGCCGCTCGCAGGTCTGCCGGCGGTTCGTTCCTGTCCTGGCGGTTGCGGTGGCGGCGCTGCTCACCGGCTGCGCCCAGCGCGACAGCATCACGGTCGGCGCCATCCCGGACGATTATCGCACCAACCATCCGATCGTGATCGCGGAGAAGAACCAGAAGATAGACCTGCCGGTGGGCGCCGGTGACCGTGGTATGACGGGCTCTCAGCGTGACACGCTTTCGGGCTTTCTCGACGGCTACGACAGGAGCGCCGCTCCGGCGGTGACGATCGCTATCCCTGTCGGCTCGGCCAACGAGATCGCGGCGGCCGCTGCCAGCCGCGATTTTGTCAGGCTGGTGGTTGCCAGCGGCATCAAGCGCAACCGGATTGTCATGACCTCTTATCAGTCCGCTTCCGCCGAAGCCTCGGCCCCGATTCGCGTCGCCTATATCTCGGTGAAAGCTCAGACCGACAAATGCGGGCGTTGGCCCGAAGATCTGGTGGAGACCTCGGAAAACAAGCACTACGCCGATTTCGGCTGCTCGTATCAGAACAACCTCGCCGCCCAGATGGCCAATCCGGCCGACCTGCTCGGACCGCGCAAGCAGGCACCTATCGACGCCGAGCAGCGTGGGAAAGTCATCGATGGGTACCGAAATCAACCCTTCTTTGATTGGGAAGCAGAAGGCGAAGTTAGCTACTAACGATCGCAGTTCGGAGTACACGAACATGAACAATCTGGCCTATGACACTCCTGTAGACGGCAGCGATACCTCGCAGCAGGACATCGCCGCGATGCAGGCGTTGCGGCCGATCCCGCGCATCTCGATCCAGGCATTCTGCGAGACCGAGGGTGTTGCCAACCCGGTCGAGCGCGCCGGCGAGGACCGCCGCATGACGAAGGCGCATCTCAAGGTCCATATGGGCGGCGTCCCCACTGCCATCGAATTCTACCAATCGGCGCCGACGCCCAACCTGATCCTGCTGGAATCGCGCAGCGAGCCCAAGCAATTGCTGGAGCAACTCGCCCAGCTCTCGGAATATTGCGATCCGACGTCGAAGGTGGTGGTGATCGGCCACTACAATGATGTCGGCCTCTACCGCGAGCTCATCCGCAACGGCATTTCCGAATATGTGATCGCTCCGGTCTCGATGGCCGACATCGTCAGCGTGGTGTCGTCGATTTTCATCGATCCGGAAGCCGAGCCGCTCGGCCGCTCGATCGCCTTCGTCGGCGCCAAGGGCGGTGTCGGCTCCTCGACGATCGCCCACAATGTGGCTTGGGCGATGTCCTCCCTGTTCAAATCCGAAGTGGTCGTCGCCGATCTCGATCTGGCTTTCGGCACCGCCAACATCAATTTCGACCAGGATCCGGCGCAAGGCATCGCCGAGGCGGTGTTTTCACCCGAACGCATCGATGAAGTCTATCTCGACCGGCTGCTGACCCAGTGCGCCGAGCATCTGTCGCTGCTGGCAGCGCCTTCGACGCTCGAACGGGTCTATGATTTCGATCCCGAGGCCTTCGCGCAGCTTATCGACACCGCCCAGCGCAGCGTGCCGCTTCTGGTGCTCGACGTCCCGCATGCCTGGACGGGCTGGACCAAGAACACCCTGGTCAAGGCCGACGAGATCGTCATCACCGCGACACCGGAACTCGCCAATCTGCGCAACACCAAGAATCTCGTCGATATGCTCAAGCGGCTTCGTCCCAATGATCCGCCGCCCAAGCTGATCATCAACCAGGCCGGCGTGCCGAAGCGCCCGGAGATTTCGCCGTCCGATTTCGCCGAGCCGCTCGGCCTGTCGCCGATGTCGGTCATTGCGTTTGATCCGTTGCTGTTCGGCAATGCCGCCAACAACGGACGCATGCTTGGCGAAATGGATGCCAAGAACCCGGTCGTCGCGATGATCAACGAAATGGCGCATGTGCTGACCGGGCGCAGCGAAATCAAGATCAAGAAGAAGGCCGGGCTCGGCAGCCTGCTCGGCAAGCTCTCGCGCAACAAGAAGTGACGCTTCAGCAGTGGAATCGGTAGTCGATCATGTTTGGTAAAAGAGGCAGCGACGACGGCAACCGGTTCACGCCGGAATTTCGCCAGCCAGCACCGGCGCCTGTTGCGCCGCCGGCTGCAAGTTCCATGGACACAGCGGTTCTGACCCGGCCCACGGCGGCGCCAAGCGCGCCTGTCGCGCCGCCGGCGCGCCGTGCGGTCGAGGCACCGCCATTGGCGCCTGAGCCGAAGCGGGCACAGCGCGAAAAGAGCGAAACTTATTACGATACCAAGAGCCAGGTCTTCTCCGCGCTCATCGACACCATCGATCTGTCGCAGCTTTCCAAGCTTGACCCTGAAAGCGCGCGCGAGGAAATCCGCGACATCGTCAACGACATCATCGCGATCAAGAACTTCGCAATGACGATCGCCGAGCAGGAAGAGCTGCTCGAGGACATCTGCAACGACGTGCTCGGCTATGGGCCGCTCGAGCCGCTGCTCGCCCGCGACGACATCGCCGACATCATGGTCAACGGCTCCAGGAACGTCTACATCGAAGTCAACGGCAAGGTCGAACAGACCGGTATCCGCTTTCGTGACAATCAGCAGCTCCTCAACATCTGCCAGCGTATCGTCAGCCAGGTTGGCCGCCGCGTCGACGAATCCAGCCCGATCTGCGACGCGCGCCTTCCCGACGGCTCCCGCGTCAACGTCATCGCGCCGCCACTCTCCATCGATGGCGCCACGCTCACCATCCGCAAATTCAAGAAGGACAAGCTGACGCTCGATCAGCTGGTCAAGTTCGGCGCCATCTCGCCGCAGGGCGCCGAAGTTCTCAAGATCATCAGTCGTGTTCGCTGCAACATCGTGATCTCGGGCGGCACCGGTTCGGGCAAGACGACGCTGCTCAATTGCCTGACCAACTATATCGACCGCGAGGAGCGCGTCATCACCTGCGAAGACTCGGCCGAGCTGCAATTGCAGCAGCCGCATGTGGTGCGCCTCGAAACCCGCCCGCCCAATCTGGAGGGCGAGGGTGAGGTGACGATGCGCGACTTGGTCAAGAACTGTCTGCGCATGCGGCCAGAGCGCATCATCGTCGGCGAAGTGCGCGGACCCGAGGTGTTCGATCTTCTGCAGGCGATGAACACCGGCCATGACGGCTCGATGGGCACGATCCACTCGAACAGCCCGCGCGAATGCCTCAACCGTATCGAATCCATGATTGCCATGGGCGGCTATTCGCTGCCGCAGAAGACAGTGCGCGAAATCGTCGTCGGTTCCATCGACGTGATCATCCAGGCGGCGCGCCTGCGCGACGGATCGCGCCGCATCACCCACATCACCGAGGTGATCGGGATGGAAGGCGACGTCATCATCACGCAGGATATCGTCCTTTACAACATCAAGGGCGAGGACGCCAACGGCCGGCTGTTGGGTGAGCACGTATCGACCGGCATCGGCCGTCCGCATTTCTGGGAGCGCGCACGCTATTACGGCGAGGAGCAGCGTCTCGCCATTGCGCTCGAGGCGATGGAGAAACGCGCTGACTGACGCATGCTGGGGTGTAAGGGTTCGGGCCAATGTTTGGAATTGACGGCACAGTACTGGCGTTTGTCGTGCTCGCCGGCTTCAGCGCCGGCGCCGTCGCTTATGCATTTCTGTTCACCCGCATCAGCAACGAGAAACAGGTTGGCAAGCGGCTCGAAACGATCAGGACCGCCGAGACGGATCGCTCCGTCGTCAAAGCCTCGCGCGACCGCGTGGCGGAAGCCGTCAAGCGGCGCAAATCGGTTCAGGATTCTCTTAACGAACTCGACGCCAAGCAGAAAACCAAGGACAGCCGCGTCAAGAAACCGCCGCTGAAAGCCCAGCTTCGTCAGGCCGGCCTCAAGACCACCATCGAGCGTTTCTATATATACTCCGCCGTATGCGGCATCGTTTTGATGATTGTCGCCTTTGTGGCCGGAGCCCCGCTGATCGCCTTGCCGGGCGTGCTGTTGGCCGGGGGGCTGGGCCTGCCGCGCTGGTTCGTCACGTTTCGTCGCGCCCGCCGGGTCAAGGCATTTCTCAACGAATTTCCAAACGCGCTCGACATCATCGTGCGCGCGGTCAAATCCGGCCTGCCGCTGAACGACGCCGTGCGCCTGATCGCCAACGAATCGCCCGAACCCGTGAAGACCGAGTTTCGCCGTATCGTCGATTCACAGCAGATGGGCCTCTCTATCCCCGACGCGACCTTGCGCATGCCTGAAACCATGCCTTGCACCGAGGCAAGCTTCTTCGGCATCGTTATCCAGATACAGTCGCAGGCCGGCGGCAATCTCTCCGAGGCGCTGGGCAATCTTTCGCGCGTGCTTCGCGATCGCAAGAAGATGAAAGCCAAGGTCGCGGCGCTGTCGATGGAAGCGAAGGCGTCCGCCGCGATCATCGGTGCGCTGCCCTTCATCGTCGCCTTTCTCGTCTACCTGTCGAGCCCGGCCTACCTGATGCCGCTCTTCAACACCAGCGTCGGAAACCTGATCCTTGGTTGCTCTGCGGTCTGGATGTTGATCGGCATCCTGGTGATGCGCAAGATGATGAACTTCGAAGTCTAGGATGCTGGCATGACCGAGCAAGTCATCAAGACCCTGACGGATCCGAGCTTCCTGATCGCGATGCTGGTCGCGATAGCGGTGTTTGCGACCGTCTTCACCTTGCTGCCGGCGTTTGGCGGAAACCAGCTCAAGTCACGCATGAAATCCGTTGCGCTGGAACGCGACGAACTGCGTGCGCAACAGCGCGCCCGGCTTGCGGTCGAGGCCGACCGCCGTCGCAAGGGCTTGCGCGAGGAACAGTCGGTCGGCATGCGCAACATTGTCGACCGGCTGGATCTGAGACGCGCGCTCGCCGATGAAGGCACCTTGCAGAAACTCAAGGTGGCCGGCTTTCGTGGACAGAATCCGCTGACGCGGTTTCTTTTCTTCCGTCTCGTACTTCCTTTCGTCGGTTTCGCGCTGGCCGCAATCTACATCTTCGCGCTCGGAGGACTGCCCGACAAGCCATTGGTCATCAGGCTGTTCGTCTGCGTCCTCGTTGCTTACGGCGGCTTCTACGCGCCAGTCATCTACGTCAACAACCGCGCCACCAAGCGCAAGCAGTCGATCCAGATGGCATGGCCGGATGGGCTCGATCTGATGCTTATCTGCGTCGAATCGGGCATGTCGGTGGAAGCGGCACTGCGCAAGGTCGCCGACGAGATCGGTGCGCAATCGGTGGCGCTGGCGGAAGAGTTCATCCTCACCAACGCCGAGCTTTCCTACCTGCC
Source organism: Mesorhizobium sp. M7A.F.Ca.CA.004.04.2.1 (assembly GCF_004022825.1). Classification (NCBI taxonomy): domain Bacteria; kingdom Pseudomonadati; phylum Pseudomonadota; class Alphaproteobacteria; order Hyphomicrobiales; family Phyllobacteriaceae; genus Mesorhizobium; species Mesorhizobium sp. M7A.F.Ca.CA.004.04.2.1. Next base: position 381 of record NZ_RZPH01000264.1, on the reverse strand, counting down.
GGAGCGCAAGCAGGCCTACGAGAACCTGGCAAGCCGCACCGGCCTGGATTCGGTCAAGTCGGTGTCGCAGGCGCTCGTCCAGGCCGAGCGTTACGGCACGCCGGTGGCGCATGCACTGCGCGTGCTTGCCGCCGAAAGCCGCGACATGCGCATGAATGCTGCCGAGAAGAAGGCCGCCGCCCTGCCGCCAAAGCTCACAGTGCCGATGATCCTGTTTTTCCTGCCGGTGCTCTTCGCCATCATCCTGGGTCCCGCCGGCATTCAGGTCAGCCAGCGCGGTATCTTCGGCGATCATCCGGCGCCGGCAACAAACGCCCAGTAGCGGCAAGGCAAATTCCTGCATTCCCTCAAACGAAGAAGCCGCGCATGCAGCGCGGCTTC
>NZ_RZPH01000263.1:0-6290 GCF_004022825.1 Mesorhizobium sp. M7A.F.Ca.CA.004.04.2.1 | reverse complement strand
GGAAATAGACCGAATCGATGTCGATGACGGTCACCGATCGAGCCGCCTTGCCTTCCACCGTGAATGACGCGCACAGCGCTGTATCCGTTGTAACATGAGCGCGGCCATTGATGCGCAGCGTCGTGCCCGAACCAGGTACCAGGAACAGCAGCCCAACACGTGGGTCGCGGATAATGTTTTTAAGCGAATCGGCGCGGTTGTTGCCGCGACGGTCCGGCATCATCAGGGTTTTCGGATCGTGGATGCGCACGAAGCCGGCGAGATCGCCGCGCGGCGAACAGTCCAGTCCCTCCGGGCCACTGGTGGCCAGCGCGACGAACGGCGAGGCTTCGATGAAGGCGGCATATTCGGGAATGACGTGGTCGAGTTCCTTGACCAGCGAGGCCTCGCCTGGAACGCCATAAAGCGCCTCGAGCTGCTCGACCGTGGTGATGACGGACATGTTTTCGCCTCCAAACCTTTGCCGGCGCTACGCCATCTCGATGACGTTTTGACGACAGCGAGGGGAATCAATTTTAGCGGTCCCGGCTCAGGCCCTTTTCCGCAAGCTCCGCGAGATAGGCTTCCCAGCGCGCATCCTTCTCGTGGCCGAGCGTATGCAGGTAATTCCAGGTGAAGATGCCGGTGTCGTGGAAATCGTCGAAGGTGATGCGCACGGCGTAGTTGCCGACCGGCTCTATCTTGAGGATTGCCACATTGCGCTTGCCGGGGACCGTCACCCGCTGATCCGGCGAATGGCCCTGCACCTCGGCCGATGGCGAGGCGACGCGCAGCAGTTCCGCCGGTAATTCGAATGGATGGTGGTCGGGAAAGGTGACGGACAGAAGTTTGCGGTCCTTGGAGACCCTGAGCTCTTTCGGTGCGGTCATGCTGTTCGATCCCGTCTCATCCGCCCTTCCCTACGCCGCTTCGCCAAACGGGAAAAGGCCTGATGAGACCGACCGACATGCGATGTCGGCGCAGAGATGTTACCAAAGATCGAGAGGCGCTATCTTGAATGGCAGGCCGGATCGTATCACATAGCGGTATATAACGAAGCCGTTCACGGCCACAGGAAGCGCTTGAAGCATGGACATGATTGATCCTTTCGGCCGCACGATCAGCTATCTCCGCGTGTCGGTCACCGACCGCTGCGATTTCCGCTGCACCTATTGCATGGCCGAGGACATGGCCTTCCTGCCGAAGAAGGACCTGCTGTCGCTGGAAGAGCTCGACCGGCTGTGCACGGTTTTCATCGAAAAGGGCGTCAGGCGATTGCGCCTGACCGGCGGTGAGCCGCTGGTGCGCAAGAACATCATGCATCTGGTGCGCCAGCTCTCGCGGCATCTCGCCAGCGGCGCGCTGGAAGAGCTGACGCTGACCACCAACGGCTCGCAGCTGTCGCGCTTTGCCGCCGAACTCGCCGATTGCGGCGTCAAGCGCATCAACGTGTCGCTCGATACGCTCGATGCCGACAAGTTCCACAAGATCACCCGCTGGGGCCATCTCGACAAGGTCATGCAAGGCATCGATGCCGCGCAGGCCGCGGGGCTGAAGGTCAAGCTCAACGCGGTGGCATTGAAGGATTTCAACGACGCCGAGCTGCCCGAGATGATGCGCTGGGCGCATGGCCGCGGCATGGACTTGACGGTCATCGAAACCATGCCGATGGGCGAGATCGATGCCGACCGCACCGACCAGTATCTGCCGCTGTCGCTGCTGCGCGCGTCGCTGGAACGCCAGTTCACGCTGACCGACATTCCCTTCAAGACCGGCGGCCCGGCCCGCTATGTCCAGGTCGCCGAGACTGGCGGACGGCTCGGCTTCATCACGCCGATGACGCATAATTTCTGCGAAAGCTGCAACCGCGTCCGGCTGACCTGCACCGGCACCCTCTATATGTGCCTGGGCCAGGAAGATGCCGCCGACCTGCGCGCGCCCTTGCGCGCCTCCGAAGGCAACGAGCTGGTCGCCGATGCAATAGACGAAGCCATCGGCCGCAAGCCCAAGGGCCACGACTTCATCATCGACCGCCGCACCAGCCGCCCATCGGTGTCACGCCATATGAGCGTCACCGGCGGCTGATCTTTTCGTGAAATTCATGCAAGATTGCTTCGGATCATGACTCGAGGCGAGCATGCGGCTGCACTCTTCATTCCTGGCGATTGCGACAATGGCAGCAAGCAGTGCGGTCGCCGCGCCGTTCACTTATGTGAACGAGCGCTTCGGCACCGTCTGCACCTTTCCCGACGAGATCTTCACCGATCGCCAGCCGGAGCCCGATAATGGCGACGGACAGCAATGGCTGAGCGCCGATGGCGCCAGCCTGATCTGCTCCGGCATCCTCAACATAGACAACGATACGCCGAAGGGCTTTGTGGCGGCCGAGAAGGCCAGCGATGAAGCCGGCTACAAGGTGACCTATGGCAAGGCCGGCAGCGATTGGGCGGTGCTGTCGGGCGTTAAGGATGGAAAGATGTTTTACGAGCGACGTCTGTTTGGGAGAGACGGTATCATCCGCACGGTCTGGGTCGACTACCCTCCGGCCCTGAAGTCGAAATACGACCCGCTGGTCGGCGCCATTGCCGGCAGTCTCAAGGGGTCGTGAAAGTTTCGGACCACACCCCAGAAAAAGTCTTGTTCGCGAACCACAGCCGGATTTACGGCCAGTCTGTTCCAACCTACCCTTTCCCTGGAAGCGGATCTTCGCTCACAGGGGGAATACTCCATGCGCAAACTCGTTCTTTCTCTAGCCTTGCTTGGTCTCGCGGCCGTGCCCGCTGCGGCCCAGTCGATCGGCGGCACTTATACGGTCGCCGGCACCAACTTCGACGGCTCTGCCTATGGCGGCGAGGCAACCATCACGCTGACCAGCGGGACGACGTGCGCGATCCATTGGGAAACCGGCGGCTCATCTTCCGACGGCATCTGCATGCGCAACGATGATGCCTTCTCGGCCGGCTATGTCATGGGCAAGGATATCGGCCTCGTCGTCTACAAGATGACGGACGACGGCTCGCTGCATGGTCTGTGGACCATCGCCGGCAAGGAAGGCAATGGCACCGAGGTGCTGACGCCGAAGAAGTAAGTTCTGCCGCCATTGCAGGTGATCTTCTGAGCCACAAACAAGGCTGTGGCCCAGCCCTTTGCTGTTGCTGTTTCACGCCCGGCTGTTACAGGCTTGCTGCCTAAAGCGCGTCGCGTTTGAACGGATTCAGGCGACGCGCTTTAGGTCTTTGTTTCTTATGCGTGTCGTTTCCCCAAAACCGAGGTCACTTTTGGGCGACATGCATTAGCAGAACCGGTAGCCGTCTTGCCCCTGTCACCAAATATTCGCGGCGCGTTGTTCATGATGGTGGCGATGGCCGGCTTCTGCCTCAACGATGCCATCACCAAATACTCGTCACAATCGATGAACATGGCGCAGGTCATGTTGATCCGTGGGGCTTTCGCTTCGCTTTTCGTCGGCTTGCTCGCCTGGCAGCGCGGCGCGCTCGCCCGCCCGGGTTCGATGCTGCAGCCTCTGGTGGCCCTGCGCGTGATCAGCGAGGCCGGTGCCACGGTGAGTTTTCTCGTCGCCCTCGCCCATTTGCCGATCGCCAATGTTTCGGCGGTGCTGCAGGCGCTGCCACTGGCGGTGACGATGGGGGCCGCACTCGTCTTTGGCGAGGCTGTCGGCTGGCGGCGCTGGCTGGCCATCGCCATCGGATTTGCCGGCGTGCTGATTATCGTGCGGCCTGGCTTCGAAGGGTTCAGCATGTACTCGCTGGCAGCGCTGGCCAGTGTCGCCTGTTGTGCGGTGCGCGATCTCGCCACCAAGCGAATTCCCAAGGCCATTCCGACATTGCTGGTGTCGACGGCAACCGCGCTTGCCATGACCATCGTCGGTGCGGCGCTGTTGCCGGCAATGGGCGGCTGGACGCCGATGACGAGGGACAGCACAGCCCTGCTGGCCTTGGCCGCGGTGCTGGTGGTGATCGGCTACCAGTTCATCATCATGGCGATGCGGGCGGGCGACATCTCCTTCATCGCGCCGTTCCGCTATACGGCCCTGATCTGGTCGATCCTGCTTGGCCTGTTCATCTTTGCCGATATCCCCGATCCGCCGATGATCGTCGGCGCCACCATCATCATCGGCTCCGGCCTTTATGCGCTCTATCGCGAGCGTGTGGTCGGCCGGCGAAAGATCGTCGCCGAAAGCACGGGGCCGACCATGGTGCCTGACGGAATCTAGCCAGATCATTGAAGGTTCTTGTGATTTCCGACGGCTGGCGTACAGGCTTCGTGGCATGAAGCGAGACATTGCGGGGATCATCCTGGCCGGTGGCCAGTCGAGACGGATGGGCGGCGGCGACAAGAGCCTGTTGCCGCTTGGCGATGGCTGCCTGCTTGACCAGGTCGTGTCGCGCTTCACCCCGCAAATAGAATCGCTGGCGCTCAGCGCCAATGGCGCCTCTGCGCGATTCCTGCGCTTTGGACTGCCGGTGCTTGCCGACAGCGTGCCCGGCTTTGCCGGGCCGCTCGCCGGAATCCTGACCGGCCTCGAATGGGCCGCGGCCAATACGTCTTGCAAAGCGATCGTCAGTGCTGCCGGCGACACGCCTTTCCTGCCGTTGAACCTTGTCGAGCGCCTGGCAGCGGCCGCCGATCGAAGTCCCAGTTCGATTGCCGTAGCCTGCTCGGCCGGCAAGCGGCACCCGACCTTCGCGCTCTGGCCGCTCGGCTGCCGCGATGCCTTGCGGCACTTTCTGGTCGACGAGGATATCAGGCGGGTTTCGGCTTTCATCGACCGGCACGGTTTTGTCGAGGTGGAATTCCCGGTTCTGCAATCGGCGGGGATCGACCCTTTCTTCAACATCAACGAACCGGACGATCTTGTGTCTGCCGAGCGTCTGTTGCAGAGCATCAAGCCATGAACAGACGCGTCTTCGGCATCACCGGCTGGAAGAATTCCGGCAAGACGACTTTGACCGAAAGGCTGGTCACCGAACTTGTCCGGCGCGGCTGGAAGGTGTCGACGGTGAAACACGCCCATCATGATTTCGACATCGACAAACCGGGTGCCGACAGTTTTCGCCACCGGCAGGCCGGCGCCACCGAAGTCGCGATCGTCTCCGGCGTTCGCTGGGCACTGATGCACGAGTTGCGCGGCGAGGATGAGCCGACATTGGAGACTGTCCTGTCGCGGCTTGCCCCTTGCGACCTGGTGCTGGTCGAGGGCTACAAGCGCGAAGCCCACGACAAGATCGAAACCCGCCGGCTGGATGCGAAGGACCGCACGCCGCTTTCGGCGGAGGATCCCAACATCGTCGCTGTCGCAGCCGATTTTGCGATTGAAGGCGAGCAGCTGCCGGTATTCGATCTCGACGATGCAAAATCGATAGCCGACTTCATCGAGCGCACCACCGGGCTCGTTGCTTGAGCGCTGACGCAACGGCAGAATAGCCTTGCCCATTTTTACGGTTTTGCAGTTGCTTTTTTCTTGGAAAGAGTGGGAGTATCGCGCCAGCGGGCGGTCAAAAGCACCGCCCCACAGAGCCGTTCGGAACGACGGCCGGGACCATAAAGAGAGGACCATCATGCGTATTTCACTGCGTATCGCGCTTGCCGCATCGGCCGCGCTGCTGACGCTCGGCGTCGCCCAGGCCCAGGAAAAGACCCTAAGGATCGGCACCGAAGGCGCCTACCCGCCCTTCAACAACCTTACCGCCGATGGCCAACTCGTAGGCTTCGACATCGACATCGCCAAGGCGCTTTGTGATGAGATGAAGGTAAAGTGCACCTTCGTCGCGCAGGATTGGGACGGCATCATTCCCGCCCTTCAGGCCGGCAAGTTCGACGCCATCGTCGCCTCGATGTCGATCACGCCGGAGCGGATGGAAAAGGTCGATTTTTCGCACAAATACTACAACACGCCGTCGGCGCTCGCCGTGCCGAAGGACAGTACGCTGAAAGGCGTGACCAAGGAAGATCTCGCCGGCAAGACCATCGGCGTCGCCACCACCACGACGCATTTCAACTATGCCTCGAAGACCTACACTGACAGCACCGTGAAGGGCTATCCGAGCAGCCCCGAGGAGCAGGCAGATCTTGCCAATGGCCGTCTCGACGCCATCGAGGACGATATCGTCGTGCTGCAGCAGTTTCTGGATTCGCCTGATGGCGCCTGCTGCAAGATCCTCGGCCAGCCGTCGCCGCAGCCGGTCGAGATCTTCGGGCCTGGCGCCGGCATTGCCGTGCGCAAGGGCGAAACCGACCTGGTCAACAAGCTCAACTCGGCCATCGACGCCATTCGAGCCAATGGAAAATAC
>NZ_RZPH01000262.1:0-6295 GCF_004022825.1 Mesorhizobium sp. M7A.F.Ca.CA.004.04.2.1 | reverse complement strand
TTCAGGGGCCGTCGGCGGGCTGGCCGGCGGCGTCGAGACGCTCGGCGTCCATCACCGCTTCATGGAAGGATTTGCCCCCGGTTTCGGCTTCGACGGGCTGATCGCCGCCCTGCTTGCCAATGGCTCGCCCGTCGCCACCATCTTCACCGCACTGTTCTTCGGCGCCCTGCGCAACGGATCGCTGCTGCTCGAGGTCGACACCAGCGCGTCGCGCGAAATCATCACCGTGATCCAGGCGCTGATCATCCTCAGCGTGTCGGCCCAGGTGCTGGTGAGAAAGCGTGGCGACAGCCAGGCAGGGGAGCGGCGATGGAAATTCTAGACAAGCTCATCAACGTCGCGCTGATCGCGGCGACGCTTCGCACCACCGCGCCCATCCTTCTGGTCGCGCTTGGCGGCTCGTTCACCACCAAGGCCGGCATCTTCAACATCGGCCTCGAGGGGCAGATGCTGGTCGGCGCCTTCTTCGCCGTCCTCGGGTCGATCTGGACCGGTTCCGCGCTGGCGGGGGTCGCCTGCGGCGTCGCGGCGGCGCTCGTCTTCGCCCTGGTTTTTGCTGTCCTGGTGGTGAGCTTCAAGGCCAATGAAGTGGTCGTCGGGCTGGCCCTCAACATCCTGGCCGGCGGCATGACAATCTCGCTGATGAAAGCGATCTTCGGCACGCGCGGCTCGATCGTCGGTCACGGCATCGTCGGCCTGCCGAAAGTCCAGCTGCCCGGTGCCCGCGACCTTCTCGGCTCGTGGGCGCCGCTGATCTCCGGCTTCACGCCGCTCGTCTATGTCGCCTTCATCGCGGTGCCGCTGCTGGTCGTCTGCTATACCAGGACGCGGCTCGGCCTCTATATCCGCGTCGTCGGCGAAAAACCGGAAGCCGCCGAGGCGCTTGGCATCTCGATCACCCGCGTCCGCTACATCGCATCGCTGCTTTGCGGATTGCTGGCGGGCCTCGCCGGCGCTCATCTGTCGCTCGGCTACATCACCATGTTCACCGAAAACATGTCGTCGGGCCGCGGTTTCATGGCGGTGGCGATCCTGATCTTTTCCAATGGCGATCCGCTGAAGGTGCTGGCCGGCTGCCTGCTGTTCGGCTTCGCCGATGCTTTTTCGTTGCGCCTGCAGACGTTCGGCTATCCCTCCTATCTGGTTCTCACCGTCCCCTATGTCGTCGCGCTGATCGCATTGTTCGCGCTGTCCTACCGGGCGCGTCCGAGGATTATCGCGGAGACGCTGGAATCGATGCGCAAGCTGCTGTCGGTCGACAAGAACACTGAAGCCGGCGGCAAAAATCCCCAGTGAAGGAAGCCTTTATGGAACGCATAATCCTCGACGTGGATTCGGCCGGCGACGATATTCTCGCCGTGCTGTTTGCGGCGATCAATCCGAAGCTGCGGCTCGAGGGCGTGACCACCGTGACCGGTGCCGCCGGCCCGATCGAGCAGGTCACCAATGTCGTCCTCAACACGCTGACGCTCGCCGGGCGTGACGATATCCCGGTTCACGCCGGCGCGTGGCGGCCGATCGTCGGCAACGCCAAGGCCGATATGGAAGCGCCGGTGCATTTCGAAAAGCGGCTTGTTGCCCGTTTCGGCGATCGCCTGAAGAAGTTCAACCCGCCGGCGCCGACGCCGGTGCGGCAGGCCACACCGGGACATGCGGTCGATTTCATCATCGGCACGGTCATGGCCAATCCGGGCGAGATCACGCTGGTGACGACCGGTCCGCTGACCAACGCGGCGATGGCGCTGTTGCAGGAGCCGGGATTGACCGGTGCACTGAAGCGGCTGATCGTGCTCGGCGGCAATTTCCAGACGCCGGGCAACATCACACCCTTGTCGGAGTACAACATCTGGGCCGATCCGGAGGCCTCGCGCATCGTGCTCAACGCCGATGTCGAGAAGATCCTCGTGCCGCTCGACATCTGCGAGGACAACCGCGTCGCCGATTCGATGCTGACGCGCGACGACATCGCCGACATGCAGGCCGTCGCGAGGGACAATCCCGTCCTTGAGATGATCGCCGACAGCTTCCCGATCTACATCGACATCTGGCGCGAATTCTTCGACCTCGTCGGGTTCCCGATGGACGACGTGATCACCGTGGCGCTGGCTTTCGATCCCGGCCTGGCGACGATGACCGAGCCGCTGTTCGCCGACGTCGTGCTCGACGGCAGGCTGGCGCGCGGCCAGACCGTCGCTTATCGCGGCCGGCAATTGCTGCCCGGCGGCGGGCCCAAGACCACCCGCATCTGCACCGGCCTGGACGGCCGGCGTTTCCTCGACGGCTTCAAGAAAACCATAGCGCGCTACGAGCGGGCGGCGTGAAAGACGACATGATGACCAAGCCAACTCCTATCCTGTTCGACTGCGACCCCGGCCACGACGACGCCATCGCGCTGGTCATGGCGCATCGCTCGCCGGCCATCGAACTACTCGGCGTCACCACGACCTGCGGCAATGCGGAAGTCGAGAAGACGACCGCCAATGCCTTGCGCATCCTGGAGTATATCGGCGCCGGCGAGGTGCCTGTCGCGCAGGGCTGTCACCGCCCGCTGGCGCGCCCGCTGGTGCTCGGCACCGCCGATGGCCCAAGCGGCCTCGAGGGCTCGCCCTACCTGCCGCAGGCGACGATCAAGCCGGTTGACCAGCACGCCGTCGATTTCCTGGCCGACAGACTGCGCGCCGCGCCCGAACCGATCCTGGTCGTTGCCACCGGCCCGCTCAGCAATATCGGCCTGATGATCCTCAAGCATCGCGACGTGCTGCCCAAGATCAAGGAGCTGATCTGGATGGGCGGCGTGTTCTACCGCAAGAGCGAGATCATCACGCCGACCGAGTTCAATGCGTTCTGCGACCCCGAGGCGCTGAAGATCGTTCTGGACAGCGGCGTGCCGATCCTGATGGTGGGCCTCGACGTCACCATGCAGGTGCTGATCGAGGCGCCGCAATATGCCGAGCTCGCGACCATCGACACGCCGCTCGGACGGCTCGTCAACGACTGGCTGCTGTTCTACGAGAAGCTGCACCGCAACTCGATGGGCGTCGGCGGCGCCATGCACGATCCCTTGGCGCTGGCGCTGGCCATCGATCCGACATTGGTGCGCACGCGCCCTGCCCATATCGGCGTCGATCTGTCCGGCACCTACGCCTTCGGCGCGACCATCGCCGATTACTGGGGCGAGCGCGGTGAAAAGGACAATGCCCGCATCGCCCATGAGGTCGACGCGGACCGCTTCTTCAAGCTGATGTTCGACCTGCTGCGGGATTGAACGGAGCGCCGCGGCGCAGGCAGCGCTTCAAGATAGGAATTTTTTCTTGACTCCCTGCACTCAGCTATGGTACATTTTTGCCTATGGTGCTGATTTGCGCCAGTGACCCGCCGCACAGGCGGGTTTTTCGTTTGATGCTCCGTCAAATCTCCCGCGCGACGAATTCAGCCGCGTGAGATGACAGGGTCAGTTGAGCTGGTTGAGGATTCCAGAGCTGCTCGCGACCGTCAAACTCCTGTAGATCAGGAACGCCAGCGTACAGATCGCGGCCAGCGAGATCGGCACGCCGAACGGCACCACGCCCTTGCGGTCCAGATGCTGGACGACAAGCCGAAAAGCACCCGCGGGCAGCATGAACGGGTTTTTCACGATGACCGCGGTTGCCAAAGCGAAAACCAGAAGCAGCACTGAAAACACTGCGAGAGCGCTGCCGCTGATCAGGAATGGCACGACTGCCAGCAGCTTGACATCGCCGGCGCCGATCTTGCGCAAGACCCAGAAGGGCAAGAGCGCGACGAACAGCAGAAGTCCGGCGAGAGCGCTCAGCCCCATGTCCCACCACGAGCCTGACTGGAGCGACAGCAGCAGCAAGCCCCCGGCCCCCAGGCAGAGCAGCAGCAGCACGTCGCGATTGGAAATCTTCTGCGTCTTGAAGTCGAGCCAGCCAATCCTTGCCAGCAGAGGGATGGCGAGCACCTTCAGCAGCAGCGCTTCGACGAGCAGCATGCTAGCGCTCGACGTTCTGCACGCTTGACGACAAAAGCTTCAGATTGTTGGCGACGGTCGGGTCGTTGGGCGCCAATTCGTAAGCCTTGAGAAAATTCGAGCGCGCATCCTGCAGCTTGCCGCGCAGCAGGTAGGAATAGCCGACATTGTTGTAATATTCAGGCGTCGCGCCGACCAGCTTGAACGCCTTGGCATAGGCCTTGTCGGACAGGTCGAAGCGGCGGATCCGGTCGGTGCAGGCGGCAAGTCCCATCCAGGCGTTGCCATCATTGGGCGCCAGTTGCGTCGCCTTGAAGAACAGCGCGCCGGCATTGCCGTAATTCTCGGCACGGAACTGGTTCTTGGCCTCGGCGACGGCCTGGTCCGAGGCGTAATATTCGACATCGCTGACCGTCTTCAGCCCATCGAAAGCGTCGCCAAAAGACGTCACGTCGCCTTTCGATGGTTCGTTGGTGCGCACGACCCCGTCGGTTATGTCCGCCGTCTGGCAGCCGGCAAGCATTATCAACAGACAGGCTGCCGCCGCGTTAGCCCTCTTCATATAGATTCCCCCAAGGGTCTCGGACCTCATATTAGAATCAGATCATACACGCAACTAGAAGATAATGCCCCTCATGCGGATGATCACCGGCAGCATGATAACCATCATAACCACAGGGAAGATACACAGCCCCAACGGAATCATCATCTTCACCGGCAGAGAGTTGGCGCGTTCCTCTGCACTCAGAATTCGTTGCCCGCGCATCTCGGCGCTATAGACACGCAATGCATCGGTGAGACTGGTGCCGAGTTCTTCCGATTGCCTAAACAGGACAGCCAGTGCCCTGGCTTCGTCAAGCCCGATACGATCGGCGAGTTCGCGCAATGCCTCCCGCAACGGCTTGCCGGCACGCAACTGCAAATTCATGATCGACAGCTGTATTCCCAGCCATTTGTGGGTGCCAGCCATCTCATGACTGACGCGTTCGACTGCCCCCTCCAGGCTCATGCCGGCATCGGCGCAGGTGATCATCATGTCCATGAAGTCGGGGAAAGCTCGGCGATAGATCTGTTTCTGGCCGTTCTCGAAACGGTCGAGCAGAATGGCGGGAAGCACGATGCAGGCCAGGCCGAACAGGGCAGAACCTGCAAGGGTAATGAAACCCGGCAGGTGCGACGGCAGAGCCCGCGACAGGAGTGCATACATTGCCAGAAAGCCGACGCAGACCGCGACAAGGCGGCACAGCGTATAAATCAGCGGTGCGCTTGATTGATAAAAGCCGGCGCGAAACAGCTTCGCTTCCAAGGCGTTTGGCTCTTCCCGCTCCTTCTCGATCGACTTGAAGTAGGCATCGACCGGCCGTTGCGCCGAAATCTTGGCAAGCTGGTCTTGCCCGAGCATGGATCGACGGTCTGCGATTCCTTCACCCATCAGGCTCTGCGCGACAAGCTTACGGGTTTGCAGAGCTGGCAGAAAGACTAACGCACCGAACAGGAAAAGGGACACCGCCGCCGCGAAGACGACGATAGACACCAAGAAACCCAGATCCTGAATGTTCGAAAACAATTCTTTCGTCGCTCCCAGTCAGAAATCGAAAGTAACCATCCGGTACATGATGAAGTCGCCAAGCAGCGCCCACAACCCAAAAAGCATAAATATCGGGAAGACGAGCGGGTTGCTCCAAACGGCTCCGTAATAGGATGGGGCAAGGATTTGAAGCGTGAGGAACATCACAATAGGAAACAAGGAGATGATCCACGCGGAGACGCGACCTTCGGCCGAAAGCGCCCTAATTTTCATTCGCAATTTCTGCCGTTCACGCAGAACGGAGGAAAGATTGGCCAGAATTTCGGTCAAATTGCCGCCCGTCTTGGCCTGAATCGACAGCGATACCGACAGCAGCTGAAGCCCCTCGAAGCCGACGCGCTGCGAAAGCTTCCGCACGGCCTGCTCGATGCTGAGACCAAAGGTGATCTCATCGGAGACGATGCCGAATTCAGTGCCCAACGGATCCGGCATTTCGCGTGCGACCAGACCGATCGCGATCGAAGCGGGATGTCCGGCGCGCAGCGAACGAACGATCATGTCGAGCGCATCCGGCAGCTGTTTGGCAAACTTCCGGATTCGCTTGTTACGAGCGCGCCGGAGGACGAGAAGCGGCAAGATAAACCCTATGACCAAAAAAATGATGAGCGACGCCAAGGCAGAGAAATTGAAGAGGACCGCCAGCAGCAACGCCATCGCCAATCCGACAAGCAAGAACGTCGCGGCGAAGGTCAACGGATTTCCGGTGATACCGGACTGGGTATAGAGCCTGTTCAACC
>NZ_RZPH01000261.1:0-6298 GCF_004022825.1 Mesorhizobium sp. M7A.F.Ca.CA.004.04.2.1 | reverse complement strand
AAGATTGCACGGCCCGGCTAGTACTCGATCACTGGTCGGCCATCGAAGCATTGGCCGCGCATTTGCTGGTCAAGCATGATCTCCAATTCGATGAGGCTCTGACGATTGTTGCGCCGCATCTTCCGCCATGCCAGCAGCTACGCCGCCAGAGCGTCATCCGCAGCCTGCTTGATCAGCCATTCGATGTGATTTGACCACATCTGCAACACCTCGCGCTTCTCCTTGACGTTGCTATAGAGATTGTAGATTTCGCCAATGTCTGTCAAGGACGCCGCCTTGTGATTCAGTATGTGCTCGATGACGTGTGGCAATACCTGCCGCCTGCCGAGATTTGTCGCGAGCGTCCTGCGCAGATCGTGAAGGGTCCAGTTCTCCAAAGCCACCCCGTCAGTATTGACCTTGCCGTCTAGAGCCTTCTTGCCCTTCGCGTAGCCTGAGAAGTGGCTTCTTTCGTTGCCCCTCGCAGGGAAAAAAACGTGTCATTGGTCTTCGGTACCGTCTGGGGGACCGACACCGCCAGTGTGGACAGCGGAATAAGCGTAGGCTCTTCGTTCTTCGTGCGGTCACCCGATAGTTCCATGTTCCGGCTTCAAGGTTGAGGACCAACGCATCGCGGCAACTTCCGTACGCCTCTGTCCGGTCAGAATGAGCAGCTTGACGATGGAGCCGAACGAATAGCCGATATCGCCCGGTTCGGGCTCACAGCCCGTTCATATAGCCGCCAGTTCGGCATCGTTCACCACTCGCTTGCGCTTGACGATCGGGGCCGGATCCGGATTTTCCAATCCCTCGCGGGGAAACCGCGGATGAGCCGTTGCGGCGGTTTGCGACACCAGTTGAAAAATGCCCGCATACACCAGAAGGCCGTGTTAGCCGCTTGCGGGTGACCCCCGGCGACGATCTTCTTTGTGATGTTAGCAATGTCGGTGTCGATCACATGGTGGATAGAGCGACTCCCGAGGGCAGGCACAAGATACCGGTTCAGGCTGGCCTCGACCAGTGCGGTGTTTTGAGGGTCGTTACTCGGCGGCCTGGAGGTGACCGCCATCGCCGTCCTCGGTATCGTCAGCGCTGATATGCGCCTGATCGGCAAGGAAGGCTGGCAGTTCCGATGGAGCTATGCTGGAATTTGGGTGACGAGGCTGATCAAGCGGCGCTCTGCGGCTTCGTTTCGATGACCTGGATTCCGTCCAGGAACCGGCACCTGCGATGAGTTTCGGCAACTGATTTTGTCCTTTCAATCGTCGCCACTTCCTGGCCGCGGCCAACAGCTTGAAGACCATCAGCTGGGCGGTTTTCGAGGATAGCGAGCCCTTGGTACGCACCGTGCGATAGCGAACGGTTGCAAAGACGCTTTCGATGGGATTGGACGTTCGCAGATGATCCCAGTGTTGGGCGGGGAAATCGTAGAGCGCCAGCGACGCAATATGATCTTTCGTCAGGCAGTCGACCGCCTTGGCATACGCCTCGGCCTCCATCTCGATCGCATGTGCAAGCAATTTGCGCGCGCCGCTGCGAAGTACATCCGTCAGGGTATCATCGATTTCGTCGGGCTGACGAAGGCGAACAATGTGTTGATAGTCTCGTTCATGGCGTATCACTCTCCTTGAGAGGTACTGGCAGGCTTCATCACCCGCCTCGATACGCCGCTCTCCTCAAGCCGCCATCATCCAGTTTCCGCCATGGCTCCCCCTGATTGATCCGCTTCACCTGTGCAACTGCACAGGCTGCCCTAGCGGGGAGATTGGCCTCCAATGGCGAAAACTTGCCGCAGGAGACCCTCCGATGACCGTGCCTATGGCGCCGCCGCTACGACAACTTGCCGACAAGCAGCGTGCGATCCACTGCCGCGCTACTGCGCCTTCAAGGGACGTCTGGATCGCGACGCAGGAGCCGATGACCGTTACGGGATCAATTCCAGGTCGCGCTGGCCGTCGCTGTGCCAGTTCGACGGTCTGGTGGCAATTTGGGCACATCTTCTGTCGCCGACAGTGGCGATGGCTGACGCTTCAACGAAACGGGGTCTTCGACGTCTGCTGCCTTCGCCGATGCTTTGCGAAGTGGCATAATGTTTCGACTCACGCAGGCGCGGGCAGGGGATGTCAGTCATGAATCTCCTGACTGGCGCGGATCAGGCCGATTGGCGGGATGAAAGATCATACGACTACACCGCTGGCCTGACGCTGCGGGAGTGGGCTTGGGAGTTCTTACGCCGCAATCCAGCGTTCCAGCGCGATCTGACCGCTGCGCGCCAGCATTGCAAGACTTGGTCTCTCCAATCCTTTCTCGATATGGTCGCGTCGGCCGGCGACCTGTCACGCTGGGGTGTTCTGTTTCGCGGAGTCTTGTGGCCGCGCTTCGGTCGTATTCTGGTGTCCGCTCTGGTGCGTCCATGTGCTGCCGGTCATTGCGGAACGGTTGCCTGCCTCGTCGCCGACACCGCCGTTCGAACTCTCGGCATTGCCCTGTCGTGCAATCGTCCTGCTGGCGCCCGACAAGAGCCAGCATGTTCTTCTTCGCAATGCGGACCACGCGCTGCAGCTCGCCGTCTCGGGCGCGAATATCCTCCACCCTGTTTGCCTGCATACGCAAGCCATCTGGCCCGCGGTGCTTTTAAAGCATCGACTGAGGGGACTGGAGTGCCTCAATGCTCTCAGTCTAGGGCAACAGTTGCCCCCCCGCTTGTTTGCGCCGGAAAAGCGCGGCGTTCGTTTGTCCTTCGTTCTTCGTGCGCTCGACGGTTCGCTCGCCGGAGCACCTCATCGCGAGCTCGCCGAAGTTCTCATCGGTCAACGGCGCGTCCATGCCGACTGGGCGGATCCTCGCGATCATCTGCGCGACCGCATCCGTCGGGCCGTCTCGCGTGGCCGCGCGCTCATGAATGGTGGCTACAGAGATTTCCTAATTTGAAAAGCGACAGTCCGCGCTGTGCGTCGGTGGATGAACGTTCGCTCGCAGCTGTACCCGTCACCAACAGTTCGCCCGCCGACAGGACTGCATGGCGCCTTGCAAGTGCGCTCTGGTCTAGCTTGTCGATGCCGAAATGAGATGGGCGAGGGTGCCAAGGCGGTGGTTCATTAGGGCCGGCCTCGACCTGGACGCACATCATTGGTCGGAAAGCGGCGTGCACCGCAATGTCGCCATAGCAGCCAAGATCCTTTGAGGCCGGACCTGCAGTCCTGTTGGACCGGCGGGTGCAACAATATGGAGGGATCTGAGGCCTCACACCGTTCCCTGGTCGACAGCTCGGTCAACATAGCACCCACCGCTTTATTATGGAAATGGTGTGCCTGGAGTGCAGCGAGTAGCGGCTTGCTGCGCACTGTCCTAAGAATAGCAGTCATGACCCGTCTGGGGTTCTGCAACACGACGATTCAACCGCTTGGGCATTGTCGCATATCCCACAATGTAGAATGCGCAACAGGGCAAAAGCTGATCCATCGGCGGTTTATCAATGCTTTTTGGCTTGGCACGGCACATGCAACGCAATCGGCAAAAGGCGCACGAACTGAGTGGCCCATCGGCCCTAGGAGCGCTGACTTATGCCCTCCCAAGGCATGTCCGGCCCGACAGCGAGCTCAGTCTCCTGCCGGGCATCCGTGTTTCAGGTCAACGGCGTTTGGAACTTCCAATTAGGTGGCGGCATTGACCGCAGGCCGCCCCCCGGTGGGGCGGAGAGACAGTGCAGCAGGTTTCAAATCCCGCCCATGCAAAGATATTTCATTTCCAGATAGTCCTCGAGGCCATGACGGGAACCCTCCCGCCCGATGCCGGATTGTTTGATCCCGCCAAACGGTGCCGCCTCCGAGGACATGCGTCCCGTGTTGATGCCAACCATGCCATATTCCAGAGCCTCTGCCACACGCCAGACCCGCTTCAGGTTTGAGGCATAGAAGTATGCGGCGAGGCCGTAGATCGTGTCATTGGCCTCGCGCACGACCTGATCCGCATCGTTGAAGCGAATGATCGGCGCGAGCGGCCCGAATGTCTCCTCTTGCGCGACTGCCATGACGCTGGAAATCTCGGTGAGGACCGTGGGTTCGAAAAACGTGCCATTCTTGCCGATACGCTGGCCCCCGCATCGTATTGTGCCGCCTTTCGCAATGGCATCTGCGACGTGAGACTCGATCTTGGCCAGAGCATGCTTGTCGATGAGCGGTCCGATGTCCACTCCGGCATCGAATCCGTCGCCAACCGACAAGTGCCGGATTCTTTCCACGAATTTCTTGACGAACTCATCGTGAACGCTCGATTGGACGTAAATGCGGTTCGCGGAAACGCAGGTCTGGCCGGCATTGCGGAACTTCGCCTGGACCGCACCGTCAACAGCACCGTCAATGTCGGCATCATCGAAGATGATGAAAGGTGCATTGCCGCCGAGTTCAAGGCTGACCTTCTTGATCTGGTCAGAGCACTGACGCATCAGCAGCCGTCCGACCTCGGTCGAACCGGTGAAGCTGATCTTTCGAATCTTGGAATTGGTGCAGAGTTCACGGCCCACGCGATCACCTTCGGACGCATAGATCAGGTTGACCACGCCATCGGGAAAGCCGCCCTGATGGGCGAGGGCGAACATTGCGCCAGCCACGAGCGGCGTCTGTTCAGCGGGCTTGAGCACGATTGTGCAGCCCGCAGCCAAGGCCGGCGAGATTTTGCGCGCCACCATGGAGGCCGGGAAATTCCATGGCGTGATCGTGCCAACAACGCCGATGGGCTGCTTGATCACTAGCATTCGGCGGTCTGTCGAGGGTGCCGAGATCGTCTCCCCATAGACGCGATTGGCCTCCTCGGCATACCATTGCAGATACGCCGCCGCATGCGATACCTCTGAAATGGCTTCGGCAAGCGGCTTGCCCATTTCCGCAGTCAGAATCGCGGCGAGATCGCCTGCATGGTCGATGATCAGCTGATGCCATCGCCAAAGAACGTCGCTACGTTCTCGGGCCGTCAACGCGGCCCATCCCGACTGCGCAACATAGGCCTTGTCTACCGCAGCACGTGTCTCCTCCACGCCCATATCGAGAAGCTCTGCCAAAACTTCGCCGGTCGACGGATTGACGACCTCGAACGTCTTATTGCCAACTGGTCTGCCGAGTGCCGGCAGGCGGTCGATGGCTCCAAACAGGTGCGGGGATTTCAGACGGCGGATCATCGGCAGGCACAGGGGCAATACCGGATTCCTCCTCAACGCAGCGAACATCCAGGTCGACAGGCCGTCAGTGTGTATTCTGCACCAGTGGGTTCGTCGTAGGGCCTCGGCAAAGCAGCTGGTAGACCACGCTAGCCCGATGAAAAGACAGCAGTTTCGTTAGTTTGAGTGCCCGCGGTTCATCAATTGATGGATTAAGCAGTCGGATGTTTGCTTCATCCACCATGCCTGCTGGTGGCATGCGACTGAATTCTGCAAAAAGGCGGCATACATGCTGAGGAGCGCCATTTCGGCGAGAGGCCGCCGGACCGCCAATGCCGCGCAAGGTCGGCGAAAACGACTCCGCGCGTCTGCATGATCTGCTTGGCCCACGGGCCTCCAACGCTCTTCCCACGAGAAGCCCCGATGAAGAAGGAAGGTGTGATGAGTTTCTTTACTCATCCTTGCCGCCCAGCGGCGGGCCGACCACCAAAATGGCGGGCTCGGCCGAAAGCAGCTTTTTGGCCGCCGCCTTGACCTGTTTGAGCGTCACCCGACCGATGCTGCGGGCGCGACGCTGGTTGTAGTCGACGTCGGCCTTGTGAATCTGCAAATCCAGGAGCCGGTCTGCAATCGAGCGGGTCGAGCCCAGTTGGTCGATGGCATAGGCGCCGATCAGGTGCTTCTTCGCCGCCTTGAGCTCGGCCCCGGTCGGTCCTTGCTGCGCCATCTGCTTTACCACATCTCGCACGATGCTCAGTGTTTGGGCAGCGCAGTCCGAGCGTGTCTCTGTCGTAACCAGAAGCGAGTCAAGGGTTAGTTCAGAGCTGACGTGATAGGCAAGGCCGCGTTTTTGACGTACCTCCTCGTAAAGGCGGGAAGTCAAGTATGAGCCGCCAAGGATGTCGTTCAGCAGCACGGCCGCGTAGAAATCCGGCGCGCTAGGCTTCACGCCAGGCCAGGCCAACGTCAGCGAAGTCTGCGGCAGGTCGTAGTTCTCCTCCACCAGTTGACCGAGTTTCGGCGCGACATCGTAGACGGGGACGAGGGTTTGTTGCTCAGGCAAATCACCAAACAGCTGGTCAAGCCTTTCCCTCAACGTGTTCGCGTCAATGTCACCCACCACGGCAATATGGAGCCCGTCGCGAGCGAAAATGGCCTGGTGGAAGG
>NZ_RZPH01000260.1:0-6305 GCF_004022825.1 Mesorhizobium sp. M7A.F.Ca.CA.004.04.2.1 | reverse complement strand
GGCGCGCCCGCCGATGCAGCCGCTCCGGCAAAGCCGGCTGAGGGTGCCGCGCCGGCCGCTCCCGCCGCCCCGGCTCCGGCCGCACCGGCGCCTGCCCAATAGCCAGATATCATCTCGACGACCTTGAAAAAGCCGGGTTCAGCCCGGCTTTTTTGTTGGGAAAACCGCATAGGCGGCGACAAAGCCGCGCATGGCGGTTTTCACGAGCGCCAAATCATCTAGATTGCCATGAACGGGCATTGCGAAGAGGATAGTGCATGACGGTTGGCCGAACGCTTCTCAAGTCGTTGCTGGCGGCAGCCCTTCTGGCGGCGGGCTTGCAGGCTGCCCGCGCCGACGAATGGCGCACCACCTCATCGCTGATCGGCGAGTCCAAATACGGCGCCAATTTCCAGCACTACGACTACGTCAACCCGAACGCGCTCAAGGGCGGCACGCTGAATTCGGTGGTGCCAGGTACATTCGACAGCTTCAATCCCTACGTGGTCCAGGGATCACCGGCCGCCGGCCTCGTCGGGTTTGGCGGCGGCCTGCTCTACGACACGCTGATGGAGCAGGCGACCGATGAAGGCAGCACCAGCCATCCACTGATCGCCGATGCCTACAAATATCCTGATGATTATTCCTCCGCGACCTACCGGCTCGATCCGCGCGCCAAATGGCATGACGGCCAGCCGATCACCGTCGATGACGTGATCTGGTCGTTTCATGTGCTGAAGGCCAACAGCCCGCAATACAGCCGCTATTTTGAGAATGTCACCGATGCGGTGGCGATTTCGGATCGCGAGGTGGAGTTCCATTTCAACCAGAAGGGCAATCGCGAACTGCCCAAGATCATCGGCGACCTTGCCGTGCTGCCGAAACATTGGTGGGAAGGCACCGATGCCAACGGCAAGAAGCGGGACGTAACCAAGCCGACGCTGGAAATTCCGCTCGGTTCGGCCGCCTACAAGATCACCAGCTTCAAGCCGGGTTCGGAAATCATCTGGCAGCGTGTGCCGGACTATTGGGCGGCCAAGCTGCCGGTGAAGATCGGCCGTGAGAATTTCGACACCCGACGCTACACCTATATTCTGGACGACAACGCTGCCTGGCTCGCCTTCACCAAGGGTGGGCTGGAAGACATCAACCGCGAATACAGTTCGCGCAAATGGGCGACGGCTTACAATTTCCCGGCATTCCAAGCCGGCGATGTCATCAAGAAGGATTTCCAGACCCAGGCGCCGGAACCGATGCAGGGCTTCGTCCTCAACCAGCGGCGGCCGCTGTTCCAGGACCGGCTGGTGCGTGAAGCGCTGACCATTCCGTTCGATTTCGAGAGCATGAACCGCACACTGTTCTTCGGCTTCAACACCCGCACGTCGAGCTATTTCCAAGGCACCGAACTGGCCTCGAACGGGTTGCCGCAGGGCAAGGAACTGGAAATCCTGGAAAAATACCGAGACAAGCTGCCGCCCGAACTTTTCACCCAGGAATTCAAGCTGCCGGTTTATGATTCACCGCAGGCGGAACGGAAGTACCTGAAACAGGCGGTCGATCTCTTCGCCAAGGCGGGCTGGGTGATCAAGGGCGGCAAGATGGTCAATGCCAAGACCGGCGCGCCGTTCAAGTTTGAAATCCTCGGTTGGAACGACACCGACCAGGTCATCGCCAGCCCCTACATCGCCAATCTGCGCAAGATCGGCGTCGACGCCACTTTGCGCATCATCGACCAGACGCAGTACATCAACCGCGTCAACAATTTCGATTTCGATGTCGTTACCGGGATGCTGCAGCAGTCGGAATCGCCGGGCAACGAGCAGCGCGACTTCTGGAGCTCGAAAGCTGCCGACTCGCCCGGTTCGCGCAATCTGATGGGCATCAAGGACCCGACCGTCGACGCGCTGGTCGATCGCATTATCTTCGCGACCGATCGCGACGATCTCGTCGCCGCCACCCATGCGCTCGACCGCATCCTGCTGTGGAACTTCTACGTGGTTCCCCAATATTACCGGTCGGCGGTGTGGCTGGCCTATTGGGACAAGTTCAAATTCCCCGACAAGCAGCCTGCCTATGCCGGAGCCGACATCGATTCCTGGTGGATCGACCCGGACAAGGAGAAGGCGCTGGCGGCCAAATACAAGGGTGGCAATTGATGGCGGCCCTTGCCCGCCGCGACTTCCTGGCCCTGGGCAGTGCCGCGGCAGCCGCCGCCTTGTTGCCCGGCCGGGCCTTCGCCGAAATTGCGACCGGCACCAAGCTGCATGGCCTGTCGGCCTTCGGCGACCTCAAATACAACCCCGATTTCGCGCATTTCGACTACGTCAATCCGGACGCCCCAAAAGGCGGCCAGATGAATTTCGCGCCGCCGAACTCGACCCTCAATCAGAGCTTCCTGACCTTCAACACCCTGAATTTCCTGGTGTTGAAGGGAGAGGCTCCGCCGCGCGCCGAACTCTGTTTCGATTCCCTGATGACAAGCGCGCTCGATGAGCCGGATGCGGCCTACGGCCTGCTCGCCGAAACCGTTACCCTGTCGCCAGACCGCAACGGTTTCCGCTTCGCCCTGCGACCGCAAGCGCGTTTCCATGACGGCTCGCCGCTGACCGCGGACGACGTTGTCTTCGCGCTGAAGCTTTATAAGGACAAGGGCCATCCGAACCTTTCCCAGGCGTTGCGGTACATGACCGACGCGGTTGCGGTCGATCCCGCCACCGTCAACCTCACTTTCAACGGCGAACAGTCAGCGCAAAACATCCTGGCGATCGTGGGGATGCCGATCGTCTCCAAGGCCTTTTATACGGCCAATGATTTCGATGCCTCGACCATGACACCGCCGCTTGGCTCGGGTCCCTACAAGATTGGACGCGTGGCGGCCGGACAGACTGTCGAATATGACCGCGTGGCCGACTATTGGGGCCGCGATCTCCCAGTGAACCGCGGCCTCTACAATTTCGACCGCATCCGCATCGACTTCTATCTTGACCGGCAGGCGGCGTTCGAAGCCTTCAAGAAAGGCGACACGCATTTTCGCGAGGAATTCACCTCACGGGTATGGGCGACCGGATATGACTTTCCGGCGCTGAAGGACGGCAAGGTCGTCAAACGGGAATTTCCCGGCGAGAAGACGCCGGACATGCAGAGCGTCGCACTGAACCAGCGTCGTCCGCAATTCCGCGATGAGCGGGTGCGGCGGGCGATCGCCAGGTGCTTCGATTTCGAATGGATGAAGCGGGCCTTGTTTTACGGCTCCTACGAGCGTTCTCAATCGAACTTCGAACGGTCGGATTACAAGGCCGAAGGCCTGCCCTCGCCTGAGGAATTGGCCCTGCTGGAGCCGTTCCGGGCCGAATTGCCGCCAGAGGTTTTTGGTGAAGCGGTGACGCAGCCCCTTTCCGACGGTTCGGGCCATGACCGCAAGCTGCTGGGCGAGGCTTCGAGATTGCTTGCGCAGGCCGGCTGGAAGCGCGATGGCAGTTTCGTCGTCAACGACAAGGGTGAGCGGCTGCGGGTCGAAATGCTGGCGGAGGACGACGGCATCGTTCGCATCTACACCCCTTGGTCCGAGAATATGAAGGCGATCGGGATCGACGCATCGATCCGGCAAATCGATTCGGCGCAGTATGAGCAGCGGCACAGCAATTACGACTTCGATCTTGCCTTGCTGCATTGGTCGATCGGGGCGACGCCGACCGACGACAGCCTGCAGATGCTCTATGATTCCCGGATGGCGAAAATCCCGGGGCAGCGCAACTATCCGGGCACGGAAAGCAAGGCCATCGACGCCCTGATCGCGGCAGCCGGCAAGGCGAAAGACCGTATAGAACTCGTCACGGCGCTCAGAGCGCTCGACCGGGTCTTGCGCGCGCGGCTGGACTGGATTCCAACATACTATCTGGCGAATCACCGCGTCGCCTATTGGGACATGTTCGGCTTTGTCGAACAGAAGCCCGATTTCGGCTTTCCGGTCGAGACGCTGTGGTGGTTCGATAAGGGCAAGGCGGCAAAAATTGGCAAAGGCTGAGATGTTCGCTCAAGCGGGGCAAAAGGCCTGATGGGCGCCTATATCCTGCGCCGCATCCTGTTGATGATCCCGACCCTGTTCGGCATCATGGCGATATCCTTCGCCGTCATCCAGTTCGCCCCCGGCGGTCCGGTCGAACAGGTCATCGCCCGGCTGACCAATCAGGGCGGCAGCGACCGCCTCGGCGGCGGTGGCGGCGACGCGGGCGCTGGCAGCAATTTCGATGCAGCCGGTGACGTCAGTTCGAAATATCGCGGGGCGCAGGGGCTCGATCCGGAATTCATCAAGAAGCTGGAAAAGCAGTTCGGCTTCGACAAGCCGCCGCTCGAGCGCTTCGGCATGATGCTGTGGAACTATGCCCGCTTCGATTTCGGCGACAGCTATTTCCGCGACATTTCGGTGCTCGACCTGATCCTGGAGAAGATGCCGGTGTCGATCTCGATCGGGCTGTGGATCACGCTTTTGTCCTACCTGATCTCGATCCCGCTCGGCATCCGCAAGGCGGTCAAGGACGGCACTCCCTTCGACGTCTGGACCAGCGGCGTCGTCATTGTCGGCTATGCCATTCCGGGCTTCCTGTTCGGCATCATGCTGATGGTGCTGTTTGCCGGCGGGTCGTTCTGGGACTGGTTTCCGTTGCGCGGCCTCACCTCGGACAATTGGGATCAATTGTCCTGGTGGGGAAAGATCGTCGACTATTTCTGGCACATGACCTTGCCGCTGACCGCGCTGGTGCTGTCGGCCTTCGCCACCACGACGCTATTGACCAAGAACTCGTTCCTCGAAGAAATCCGCAAGCAGTATGTGGTGACGGCGCGGGCCAAGGGCCTGTCGGAACGGCAGGTGCTCTACGGCCACGTCTTCCGCAACGCCATGCTGATCGTCATCGCCGGCTTTCCCGGCGCCTTCATCTCGGCCTTCTTCACCGGCTCGCTGCTGATCGAGAACATCTTTTCCCTCGACGGCCTCGGCCTGCTCGGCTTCCGGTCGGTGGTCGAGCGCGACTATCCCGTGGTGTTCGCCAATCTTTACATCTTCTCGCTGCTCGGGCTGTTCGTCGGTCTCTTGTCCGACCTGCTCTACACCTGGGTCGATCCGCGCATCGATTTCGAGCGGAGAGACATCTGATGTCGGAGGCTACAGTCCCCGTGGACGCGGCACCCGCGCGGATCAAGCGGCCGTTTCTGTCGCCGCTCAACAAGCGGCGCCTGCAGAACTTCAGAGCCAACCGGCGCGGCTACTGGTCGCTGTGGATCTTCCTCGTCCTGTTCGTGCTGTCGCTGTTTTCCGAGTTCATCGCCAACGACAAGCCGATCATCGCCTCCTACAAGGGCGAGATCCTGTTTCCGGTGCTGGTCGCCTACCCCGAGGAAAAATTCGGCGGTTTCTATGCCGTCACCGATTATCGCGACCCGGTCATCCAGGACGAGATCAACGCCAATGGCTGGATGATCTGGCCACCGGTGCGCTACTCCTATCAGACCGTCAACAACGCCATTCCGGAAGCAGCGCCGGCCAGGCCGTCTTGGCAGTATGACGCCACGAAGCGCTGCAACCAGTATCCGAAGGGTGCCGCCGACCCCGCCTGCATCGTCGGCAACTGGAATTGGCTCGGTACCGACGACCAGGCGCGCGACGTGCTGGCGCGCGTCATCTACGGCTTCCGCATTTCGGTGCTGTTCGGCCTGATCCTGACCGCCGGCTCGGCCTTGATCGGCGTCGCGGCCGGCGCCGTGCAAGGCTATTTCGGCGGCTGGACGGATCTCTTGTTCCAGCGTTTCATCGAAATCTGGTCGGCGATCCCGGTGCTCTATCTCCTGCTCATCGTCGCCGCCATCCTGCCGCCGGGCTTCTTCATCCTGCTCGGCCTGATGCTGCTGTTCTCCTGGGTGGCGCTGGTCGGCGTGGTGCGGGCCGAGTTCCTGCGCGCCCGCAATTTCGAATATGTCAACGCGGCCCGGGCGCTCGGCGTGCCCAACCGCACCATCATGTTCCGGCACCTGCTGCCCAACGCCATGGTGGCGACATTGACCTTCATGCCCTTCCTGCTCTCAGGCTCGATCTCGACGCTGACCTCGCTCGACTACCTCGGCTTTGGCCTGCCGCCCGGCTCCGCCTCGCTCGGCGAACTGCTCAAGCAGGCGCAGCGGAACCTCAATGCGCCGTGGCTCGGCATCTCCGGCTTCGTCGTCATCTCGCTGATGCTGTCGCTGCTGGTCTTCGTCGGCGAGGCGACGCGCGACGCCTTCGATCCGCGCAAGACGTTCAGATGAGCGAAGCCCCCTTGCTCAGCGTACAGGAC
>NZ_RZPH01000025.1:0-16380 GCF_004022825.1 Mesorhizobium sp. M7A.F.Ca.CA.004.04.2.1 | reverse complement strand
GCGCGGACTGCCGCCCGCCACTACGACACCATCGCGACGCTGCTGCAGTGGGAGAATTTTCGCCCGCGCGCGCTGTTCGAGCGTTTCAACATCGAGGTCATCGCGACCACGGAAGGCGCGCTCGACGATCTCCAATGGCACCAGATGATTCGCGACAGCGGCTGGCAGGGCCGCGTTATCACCGCCTATCGGCCGGACGCGGTCGTCGACCCAGATTTCGAAGGGTTTTCAACCAATCTCGACCGGCTCGGTGAGATCACCGGCTGCGACACCGGCAATTGGGCCGGCTATCTCGATGCGCATCGCCAGCGGCGTGCCTTCTTCAAAAGCTTCGGCGCGACTTCGTCGGATCATGGCCATCCGACGGCCGAGACCGCCAATCTTTCGGATGCGGCGGCGCAAGAGCTGTTCAATCGGATTCGCCGTGGTTCCGACGATGAGCGCGAGCGAAAACTGTTCCGCGCCCAGATGCTGACCGAGATGGCCAAGATGAGCCTCGACGATGGACTGGTCCTGCAGATCCATCCCGGCTCCTGGCGCAATCATTCGCCCGCGATCTTCCAGAAATTCGGCCGCGACAAGGGTTTCGATATCCCGACCAGGACCGATTATGTGACGGCGCTGAAGCCGCTGCTCGACTGCGTCGGGCTGGAGCGCGACCTCACCGTCATCCTGTTCACGCTCGACGAGACCAGTTATGCGCGCGAGCTGGCGCCGCTGGCCGGTGTCTACCCGGCGCTGAAGCTCGGGCCGGCATGGTGGTTCCACGACAGCCCGGAAGGCATGCGGCGCTTCCGCGAGATGACCACCGAGACGGCCGGCTTCTACAACACCGTCGGTTTCAACGACGACACCCGTGCCTTTCCATCGATCCCGGCGCGTCACGATGTGGCGCGGCGAGTCGACTGCGCGTTCCTGGCGCGTCTCGTCGCCGAGCATCGGCTGCGCGAGGACGAGGCGCATGAGCTGGCGCGGGAACTGACCTATACGCTGGCGAAAAAGGCGTATCGGCTCTGAAGGGGCAACTCGCCCGCAATGCAAAGGGAGGAAACCATGTTGCATTTTTCAAGACTGACGGGAGTTGCGCTACTCGCCGCCGCACTGATGGCCGGAACGGCAAGCGCCCAGACGGTTCTGCGCTCGTCCGACACCCACCCGGACGGCTATCCGACGGTCGAGGCAGTCAAATATTTCGGCGAGCTTGTAAAGGAGCGTACGGCCGGCCGCTATGCGGTCGAGCTCTATCATTCCGCGCAGCTCGGCGAAGAAAAGGACACGATCGAGCAGGTTCGCACCGGCGTGATCGACCTCAACCGCATCTCGATGGCGCCGTTCAACGGGCTCATTCCCGAAACCACGGTGCCCTCGCTGCCCTACATCTTCCGCTCGGAAGACCATATGCACAAGGTCATGGACGGGGCGGTCGGCGACCAGATCGCGGCGGCGTTCGAACAGGTCGGGCTGGTGCTGCTCGCCTTTTACGACAGCGGCGCGCGCTCCTTCTACAATTCGAAGAAACCGATCAACTCATTAGCCGATCTGTCCGGCATGAAGTTCCGCGTCATCCAGTCCGACATCTTCGTCGACATGGTGGCGGCACTCGGCGCCAACGCGACGCCGATGCCGTATGGCGAGGTGTATTCGGCGATCGAGACCGGGGTCATCGACGGCGCGGAAAACAATTTTCCGAGCTACGACACCGCCAAGCATGCGGAAGTCGCCAAGTTCTATTCGCTCGACGAGCACACTATGGTGCCGGAAGCCTTCGTCATGGCGAAGTCGAGCTGGGACAAGCTGACGCCGGAGGATCAGGCGATCTTCAAGGCGGCCGCCAAGGAGAGCGTCGCCAGGCAGCGCGAGCTGTGGACCGCCAAGGTCAAGGAATCGCGCGCCAAGGTCGAGGCGGCCGGTTCGCAGATCACGACGCCGGACAAGCAGCCCTTCATCGACGCCATGGGTCCGGTCTACGAGAAGCATGTCAAGGACGACAAGCTGAAGGCCATGGTCGAAGCCATCAAGGCCGTGCAGTGATCAAGCGGCGGCGCGGGCATTCCGCGCCGCCGTCCTCTTGCGGAGAGAACCGGTGACCTCCAGCCCAGAACACAGACCGCCCCTGTCCGGCGTCGCGCGCATGATGTCGCGCGTCAGCACAGCGGCGCTATGGGTCGCAGGCATCGGGCTGGTGCTGATGACCGCCTTCGTCGCCTGGCAGGTGTTCGGTCGTTATGTCCTGAACCGCTCGCCAAGCTGGACCGAGCAGGGCTCGGTGATGCTGATGAGCTGGTTCATTTTCCTCGGCGCTGCCGTCGGCGTGCGCGAGAACTATCACCTCGGCTTCGACGTCCTGCTCTACGTACTGCCCAAAGGCGGCAAGCGTTGGCTGCGGATGATCTCGGACCTCGTCGCGCTCGCCTTCGGCATCGGTATGATCTGGTATGGTAGCCAACTGGTCGCATTGACCTGGGGCGCTACCTTGCCGTCGCTCGGCATATCGGGGGGCTGGGACTACGTCCCGCTGGTCGCGGGAGGCGTGCTCGTCGTGCTCTTCACGCTGGAGCGCATCGTGCTTCGCCTCTCCGGTGCGCCGATCGACGATGTGCTCGATGAACTGCCGCCGGCGGAAGTCGCAACCGAGCTCGACACGGCGAACGTGAAGGTCTGACGCCATGGAACTCTGGATTCTCTTCGGCGTCTTCACCCTTCTGATGCTTATCGGCACGCCGATCGCTTTCTGCCTCGGCGTCGCAAGCTTTGCCACCGTCCTCTATATGGGCCTGCCGCCGCTCATCGTGTTCCAGCGCCTGAATTCCGGCATGAGCGTCTTTTCGCTGCTGGCCATTCCCTTCTTCATCTATGCCGGCGACTTGATGGTGCGCGGCGGCATCGCCAGCAAGATCGTTGCCTTCGCCGGCTCGCTCGTCGGCCATTTGCGAGGAGGCCTCGGGCAGGTCAACATTGCGACCGCTACACTGTTCGGCGGCATTTCGGGGTCCGCGGTGGCCGAGGCAGCGGCGGTCGGCGGCTTGATGATCCCGCAGATGAAGGCGCGTGGATATGGAGCGGATTACGCCGTCAACGTCACGTCGATGGCAGCGCTGATCGCGCTGCTCCTGCCGCCGTCGCACAACATGATCATCTACTCGATCTCGGCAGGTGGAAAGATCTCCATCGCCGACCTGTTCACGGCCGGCATCATTCCGGGCCTGCTGTTGGCCCTGTCGCTGATGATCACCGCCTATTTCGTGGCGCGCTCCCGCGGCTATCCGACCGAGCCGTTTCCGGGCTTCACCGCCGTCGCGCATCTCTTCGCTGTCGCGGTGCCCGGCCTGCTGCTGATCGCGATCATCTTCGGTGGCGTACGATCGGGCGTTTTCACGGCGACCGAGAGTTCCTGTGTCGCGGTCATCTATGCGTTGCTCGTCACTGTCTTCGTTTACCGGCAGATGACTTGGGAAGGTTTCGTTCATGCCACCCATGGTGCCGTGCGCACCACGGCCATGGTGCTGCTCATCATCGGCATGGCGGCGGCGTTCTCGTGGTTGATGGCCTTCCTGAAAGTGCCGGCAGCGCTCATAGCCTCCATGAACGCGATCTCGGACGATCCGCTGGTCGTGCTTCTCCTGCTCAACGTCTTGATGCTGTTCCTCGGCACCTTCATGGACATGGGGCCGACGATCATCATCTGCACGCCGATCTTCCTGCCCGTGGCGCAAGCCTACGGCGTCGACCCGGTACATTTTGGCGTTATCATGATCCTCAACTTCGGCATCGGGCTGAATACGCCGCCGGTGGGCGCTGTGCAGTTCGTGGCGTGCGCAGTGGGCAAGATATCCGTCTGGGAGGCGATGCGCTCGATCTGGCCGTTCTATGGGGCCGGGCTCGTGGTACTGGGGCTCGTCACTTATATTCCGGCCATTTCGCTCTGGCTACCGAGCGTCTTCAAATAGGGGCGACATGGCATCGGACACCGCAACCGACCTCAGGGTCGAGAGAAAACCCAAACTGTCGGAGACAGTAGTCACGACGATCCGCAAGCAGTTGCAGGCGGGTGAGATCCTGCCCGGCCATAAATTGCCGACCGAAGGCCAACTGACCGAAACCTTCGGCGTCAGCCGCACCGTCATCCGCGAGGCGCTGGCCAAGCTTGCCGCCGACGGGCTGGTCGAACCGCGCCAGGGCGCCGGTGTCTTCGTCACAGAGCACATCTCGACAATGTTCGGCGCGCTGGCCGCGGACATGGGCAGCAAGGATTCGATCGCGCTCAACGTGCTCGAAGTGCGGCTGGCGATCGAGATTGAATCGGCCGGGATCGCCGCCGTCCGCCGCAATGCCGCGCAGGAGGCGGCGATCCAGGAAGCCTTCTTCGAATTCGAGCGGCTGCTGCTTGCCAGCGAGCCGACCGGTCCGGCCGACCTCGCCTTCCATCGCGCGATCGCCAGCGCCACCAGCAACCCATTCTATGTCGAGATGCTCGACGTGCTCGGCCGGCGCGCCATCCCGTGCGACGTGACTTCGCCCTGGTCGACCGAATTGGCGCAATCCGATAGCTACCAGCGCGGACTGCAGCGCGAGCACCTGGTGATCCTCAACGCCATTACCTCTGGCGATGCCGAGGCCGCGCGAGAGGCGATGCGCGCGCACCTCACCGCCAGCCAGCAGCGTTACCGCGAACGCCTGCATGCGCGTCAGGCTTTTTATTCCAG
Source organism: Mesorhizobium sp. M7A.F.Ca.CA.004.04.2.1 (assembly GCF_004022825.1). Taxonomy (NCBI): domain Bacteria; kingdom Pseudomonadati; phylum Pseudomonadota; class Alphaproteobacteria; order Hyphomicrobiales; family Phyllobacteriaceae; genus Mesorhizobium; species Mesorhizobium sp. M7A.F.Ca.CA.004.04.2.1. Next base: position 11,677 of record NZ_RZPH01000025.1, on the reverse strand, counting down.
TTCGGTCAAGGCCGCCGCCGGCGAATGACCCATCTCAAGTCAGGATTGAAATGAACCAGAGCCACACCGACTATACATCCCGCTTTGCCATCGACCCGGTCGCCGCCGCGGCGATGGGAACCGATGAGCTGCGCCACAACTTTCACATTGACGGCCTGTTCCAGCCCGGCCGCATCAGCCTGACCTACACACATTACGACCGCATGATCGTCGGCGGCGCCGTGCCGACGGACGCCGCGCTTCAACTGGAAACGATCAAGCCGACCGGCACCAAGAACTTTCTCGACCGTCGCGAGCTGATCGCCGTCAACATCGGCGGTGCAGGCGTCATCAAGGCCGGCGGCCAGTCCTTCGAATTGCAGGCGCGCGACATGCTCTATCTCGGCATGGGCATCGCTGATGTGTCGTTCGCGTCGGCCGATGCAGATGCGCCGGCCAAATTCTATCTGCTCAGCGCGCCGGCGCATCAGGCCTGGCCCAGCCGGCTGATCCGCATCGGCGACGCCAAGCGCCTCGATCTCGGCAGCAAGGACACCTGCAACGAGCGTTCGATCTTCCAGTTCATCCATGCCGACGGCGTGAAGACCTGCCAGCTGGTGGTCGGCATGACTCAGCTGGCGCCGGGCTCGGTGTGGAACACCATGCCGTGCCATGTGCATGACCGGCGCATGGAGGCCTATCTCTATTTCGACCTGGCGGAGACGGCACGCGTCTTCCACTTCATGGGCGAGCCGGACGAGACGCGCCATATCGTCATGGGCAACGAGGAAGCGGTGCTGTCGCCGGGCTGGTCGATCCATTCGGGCGCCGGCACTTCCAATTATGCTTTCATCTGGGCGATGGCTGGCGACAATGTCGACTATACCGATGTCGACCCGGTGGCGTTGAGCGATCTGCGGTGAGCGACCCCTTCAGCCTTGCCGGAAAACGTTTCCTGGTCACCGGCGCCAACACCGGCATCGGCCAGGGCATCGCCGTATCGATCGTACGCGCCGGGGGCGCGGTGGTCGGCGTCGGCCGCTCGTCGATGGACGATACGGCAGACAAGGTCGCCGCGCTGGGAGGGCAATTCGAGGCGGTCAGCGCCGACCTTGCCGACATTTCGGCCGCCGGCCCGTTGCACGACCGGATCTGGGACGAAAGCGGTCCGCTCGACGGGCTGGTCAACAATGCCGGCATCATCCGCCGCGCCGATGCCGTCGATCTCAGCGAGGCCGATTGGGACGACGTCATGGACGTCAACCTGAAAACGGTTTTTTTGCTCTGCCAAAGCTTTGCAAGGCGTGCCTTGGCAGCTGAGCGGAAGGGCAAGATCGTCAACATTGCCTCCGTGCTGAGTTTCCAGGGTGGCATCCGCGTTGCGTCCTACACTGCCTCGAAGCACGGTGTGCTCGGCATCACGCGTCTGCTCGCCTGCGAATGGGCGGCAAAGGGCATCAACGTCAACGCCATCGCGCCGGGCTATATCGAGACCAACAACACGCAGGCGCTGCGCGCCGATCCCGACCGCAGCGCCGCCATCCTGGCGCGTATCCCGGCCGGCCGCTGGGGCGAGGCGGGCGACATTGGCGACGCCGCCGTCTTCCTGCTGGCGCCGGCGTCGAACTACATGCATGGGGCGGTGGTGCCGGTGGATGGCGGCTGGCTGGCGCGCTAGGTTTTGACGCAATTCCGGGCGGAAAACCGTTTCACACTTTTCTTGGAATTGCTCTGAGGAGACAACGATGACCGCAAAGATTTTCGCGCAAGCCGGCGAGGGCGCCTGGACGAAGACGCCAGACGGCAACAGGCGGCGCGTTCTCCTGCACACCGACGAGTTGATGCTGGTCGAATTCGGCTTCGACAAGGGTGGCGTCGGCGCCCTGCATTCGCACCCGCATGTCCAGGCAAGCTATGTCGCCGAAGGCCGCTTCGAGGTGACCATCGACGGTAGGACCGAAACCATCGAGACCGGCGGCAGCTTCATTGTGCCGTCCGGTCTGGTGCACGGCGTCAAGGCCCTGGAAGCAGGGCGGCTGGTCGACAGCTTCACGCCGCACCGGGCCGATTTCCTCGGCTAGCCAAGGGTAAGAGATCGAGCGGGAATGACCCGCACCCCGAAAGAGGCGCGGGTCTGTTGCCTGGGCGCTTGTGGCGCCGCGGTACTCAAGACATCACCGCAGGATGAGGACCCTGCCGCACCGTGGTGAAGATAGTCTTAATGCGCCGGCGCTGCATGGCACGACGAACCGGAGGCTGCGCTCGCTCGATCAGGTGATGTGACGCAGGAGGCTGAAGAGCCGCTCGAACGTCTTGCCGTAGGGCGGGCGCAACAAGGCTCCGGCGCTCAGCCGCGACTGTGTGAAAACCGGCTTCTCCTTGCTGAACGTCCGAAATCCCCACTCGCCGTGATAGGCGCCCATGCCGCTGGCGCCGACCCCGCCGAAAGGCTGGTTTTCCTGTACCAGATGCAGCATGCAGTCGTTGATGGTGACACCGCCGGCAATAGTCTCGTGCAGGATGCGTTGACGATTGCCGCTGTCGCGGCCGAACCAGTAGAGCGCCAGCGGGCGCTCCGCTCCGTTCACATCGGCAATCGCCTCGTCGATCCCGGTGTATTCTACGATGGGCAGCACCGGCCCAAAAATCTCCTCGCGCATCAGCCGCAGGTTTGCGCCGGCGTTGCGGACCAGAGTCGGCAGCAGCTTCCGGCTTTTGGCACCCAGCTCTTCGCCGGCCGGGTTGATTTCGGTGACATCGGCGCCTGCGTCACGCGCTTCAGTGATCATGTCGCGCAGGCGCTGGTGGTGCCGGTCGCTGATGATGGCGGTATAATCGGGGTTGTCGCGCAAGGTCGGGTAGAGCTTCGCGATCGCCGTTGCGAGCTTGACAGCGACCGTGCCTGCCTGCCCCTTCGGCACCAGCAGATAATCCGGCGCGATGCAGGTCTGCCCGGCATTCAAGAGCTTGCCATAGGCAATGCTGGATACCGCCGCATCGAGATCGCAGGACGGATCGAAGATTGCCGGCGACTTGCCGCCGAGTTCGAGCGTGACCGGGGTCAGGTTGGCGGCCGCGGCGATCGCGACCTGGCGTCCGACCGCGGTCGAGCCGGTGAACAGCAAATGATCGAAAGGCATCGACACGAAGGCCTTTCCCATCTCGGCATCGCCGGTGATGACGCTGAGCTCATCGGGTGCGAAATGCTCGGCAACGAGTTTGGCCAGCAGCACTGAGAATGCCGGGGTCAATTCGGAAGGTTTTATAAGCACGCGATTGCCGGCCGCGAGTGCCGCCGTGACCGGCGCGACAGCGAGTTGGAAAGGATAATTCCAGGGCGACACGATGCCGACGACGCCGAGCGGCTGCGGGACGAGGCGATTTCGGCCGGGCAGGAACGGCATGGTGGTGACAACGCGGCGTTCGCGCATCCAGCCCCTGACATGCGACAGCGCGTGGCGGATGCCGGCGCGCACGACGAACAGTTCCGCAAGGCGCGTCTCATGCGCGGAACGGCCGCCGAAGTCGGTGTCGATGGCGGTGCAGATGTCGGCTTCATGCCGCTCGGTCAGCGCCAGCAGGCGTTTCAGGCGATCCTTGCGGATGCCAAAGTTGGGGAAAGGCTGCGCCTCGAAGGCGGCGCGCTGCAGGTGGAACCGCTCGCCGAGAACATCCTGTCTGGTCTGCAGCATCGCATCCTCCCTGGCTAGCGGAGCCGAGCTTACATTGCTGGGTGAAGGAATCCAGCGAGGTAAAGGTGTTGCAAGGGAAGGCGCAGGCTGCAGGCGACCTGTTCCTGTTGTGGCACGATGACAGCTGCGCTAAGGCATGGTGCCCATGCAGAGAGTCGTTTTGACCGATTTCCCATCCTCTCCCATCCAGGAATTCCAGTCCGGTGTCTGCCTGATGCTGATATCGGCGACGAGTATCTTGGCCATGGACCCCAAGCGGCGCGTTTCGTGCCGGGCGGCCCTGCGGAATTGCGGATGAAGGGCGCTCACAGGCTTGAGGCTGCGTTTGGAGCGGCTGCGCGAAGGGTTGTGCGGGAGTTTCTGCGGTTCGTGCCGCTGTCTCTGAAACAGCGCATGCAAAAACGCACATACGCACGCGCGGCGCCCGCCAACAGAATTTTCATTTCGGGTTGCGCGCGCAGCGGCACGACGCTGACACAGCGGCTGATGAGGTGTTTCGAGGACATTTTCGTCCATCCGCCCGAAGCGCGATACACAATGCTGGACATGTTGGACCGGCCGGAATCGAACCTCGTCGTCAAGCGCGATGCGCGCGGTTTTGCGCATCTGGCGAAGCTCCCTCCCTCCATCGGCTTGATCTATTGCGTGCGCCATCCGTTCGACACGCTGACAAGTTCGCATCCGCAAACACGCAACGAGCGTCGGTTCCACGTCACGCCGCATCGCTGGCTGGCCGAATACGACGCGCTGACCCGGCTGAAGAAGGCACAACCGCACCGGCAGATACTCTTTGTCCGCTACGAAGACATGATCGGCGCGCCCGATGCGCAGCAGGACAGAATCGCGCAATCGTTCGGACTGACACCGCGCATTCGTTTCAGCGAGGATCCGAACAATCCGATCCGGGTGGCTTCGTTGAGAAAATGGGAACGGAATGAAGAATTCAGGACCTATCTCGGCGGTCTGCCCCCGGCATTTCTCGTCGGCGTCCGGCGTTTCTGCGCCGAGTTCGGCTATGACATGCCAATAAGCACGCCGACCGTGGACGCGCGGTAATGCGGGCACCGGCGGCCGTCGCGACAGAAGAGCGAGATCCCAAGCGGCGCGTGCTGAAGGACGTGTTCGGCTTCGATGATTTTCGCCCCGGCCAGGCCGATGTCATGGACGCGCTGCTGGCCGGGCGGCATGTCCTGGCCGTCATGCCGACGGGTGCGGGCAAATCGCTCTGCTACCAGGTCCCGGCACTTGTCCTGGGCGGGCTCACCATTGTCGTTTCGCCGTTGGTGGCGCTGATGCAGGATCAGGTCGCCGCCTTGCGGCTTGCCGGCGTGGCTGCCGATACGATCAATTCCTCGATCGACCGCGATGCCAATATCGCCGCATGGCGTCGCGTCGCCTCAGGCCAGACGCGCCTGCTCTATCTCGCGCCGGAGCGGCTGATGACCGAGCGGATGCTCGAGGCGCTGGCCAGGCTCGATGTCAGCCTGATCGCCGTCGACGAGGCGCATCGGCTATTGCGAGACGGCGCAGTGCCGTCGCCAGGTGCTGCTCGGCTATTTCGGCGAAGAAGCGCAGCCTTGCGGCAATTGCGACACCTGCCTCGACCAGGCGCCGCGCGCCGATGGCGGAGCGGAGGCGCGGATAATCCTGGCAGCCATCGCCCAGAGTGGCGAACGCTTCGGTGCCGGCCATGTCATCGACATCCTGCTCGGCCATGAAACCGAGAAGGTGCTTGCCAGGAACCACCAGAGGCTCACGAGTTTCGGCAGCGGTCTGGCGCACAAGAAGGATTTCTGGCTGTCGCTGATCCGGCAGCTCGTCGCAGGCGGGTTCCTGATGCCGGATCCGGCCGGTCATGGCGGCCTCGCCATCGCCGAAAAAGGCCATGCGCTTGGGCGTGGCGAGATGCCGTTCCATTATCGTGTCGAGGTGCGCAGCCGCGCCTTGCGCGGCAAGACGCGCTCCGGGCAGGATTTCGGGCAATCGGATGTGGACACCGGGCTGCTGGCCGCGCTGAAGACCTTGCGACTGCGGCTCGCCAAGGAGCGTCAGGTGCCGGCCTATGTGGTGTTTTCCGATCGCACCCTGATCGACATGGCCGAGCGCCGCCCGCACGACCTCGACGCCTTCGCTGAAGTGAATGGAGTTGGGGCGGCAAAGCTGAAGGAGTTCGGCCAGGTTTTTCTGAGTGCGATTGCCGAGCACCAATCCGATGGCTCGGCCTGAGGTCAGATCAGCGACTGGTCACGCGCTCTGAAGCATAGGGATCTTCGGAGAAGGCATCCGTTCCGAGAGCTTCTGTTCCGTCGCCGCCCATTCCTACATCGCCTATGCCCCCGACGAGACCGATCAGTTCAATGTTCTCTGGCCGGCCAGTCGACAGATCAGGTTGAGACCGAGGCGTTCATCGACTTCATGGCTGAGCATCTGCAACCGCAATAGGTGCCGCTGTCCGCTCATTCACCGCAGCGTCGACCCGCTGGGCGTCAGTCGCGCGATATGGATAGTCCCGTGAGAAGCGGAGCGTAGGCGGCGAGCCTGCGGGATATGAACTCCGTGAAGAGCCGCACGCGCTTCGTCTTGCGTGTCTCACCCTGGGTGAGAAGCCAGAGCGTTCCGTACATGTGCAGATCGGTGCCCGGCACCCTCACCAGCACGGGGTCGGCATCTCCGACGAAGCACGGCAGTGTCGTGATCCCGAGACCTTGCCGTACGGCAACGATCTGCGCCTCGGCGTCCGTGGTCCTGAATGGAACCCCCGTGGTGCGAACCTCACCCGCGTTGGCCCATTCCGGAATCCCATGAGCGCTTATGACGATCCACCGGATGGGATCAGCTGCGCCCGCACGCCACGCGGCCAGGCGATCGCGGGACATGTAAACGCCGCCGAACACCTCCGGTCCCTTCAGGCCGTGAAGATTGAGCGGCAGGGTTTTGCGGTCGTAGACGACGCGGATCGCCACGTCGGCCTCTCGGTTGGTCAGATTTGCCAGTTCGCCGGACGACAGGATTTCCATCTCGATGTCGCGATGCAGACTCGCGAAATCGGCGAAGTCCGGCATGAGCAGGTGTGTCGCGAGGGGGGGTGCCAGCGTCACCCGCAGAAGCCCGCGCACGCTCTGGTCGCGCCCGAAGACGCGCGTCTCCAGCTGGTGAGACGACGCTTCCATCTGGTTCGCGAGCTCGAGGACCTCCTCGCCCGCAGCCGTCAGGCGGTAGCCCGAAGGCAGCTTTTCGAACATTTGCGCCCCGAGGCGTTCCTCAAGCTGTGCGATGCGTCGCAGCACGGTCGAGTGATTCACCCCGAGCTGCGCGCCGGCAGCCCGCACCGAGCCTCCGCGTGCGACGGCTAGAAAGTAGCGAATGTCATCCCAGTCGATCATGGTGCAATCCGGCACCGCGCGGTGCGCCTTCCAAAGCCCGTATCTAGCACATCCTACAGCGGTAGGGGCGGGACATCATAGCTTATGTCGACAGGGGCGGCGCAATTCCGAATGGCGGACACGGATCGTCGCGGCGGGCGTCAGCCCTGAAAGCGGATCGATTTTGCACCACCGATGTGCGCGCTTCCGCACTCACCACCTGACCCCGACGGGCCCATCTAGAGGTCCTCGGGGCGTACCCCGAACGAGCAAAGACAGAAGCTGGAAGGATTGAGTCATGGGAAAACTGGACGGTAAGGTTGCGGTTATTACGGGTGGCGCCACCGGCATCGGCCGCGCCGCAGCGAAGCGCTTCATCGAGGAGGGCGCCTTCGTCTTCATCTTCGGCCGCCGGCAGGACGCGCTAGACGCCGCTGTGGCCGAACTCGGGCCCAATGCCCGCGCGGTGAAGGGCTCGGTCTCGGATGAGGCCGACCTCGATCGGCTCTATGCGGCGGTGAAGGCCGAGCGCGGAACCCTCGACATCATCTTCGCCAACGCCGGGGTGGGAAGCCTGCTTCCGCTCGGCAAGCTCACCGCCGAGCACATTGACGAAACCTTCAACACCAATGTGAAGGGTACGATTTTCACGGTCCAGAAGGCGCTGCCGCTGATGGGCGAGGGCGGTTCGATTATCCTGACCGGATCGAGCGCCGGCACCACGGGCGCGCCCGCATTCAGCGTCTATAGCGCGAGCAAGGCGGCCGTGCGCAACCTCGCGCGGACCTGGGCGGAAGACTTGAAAGGCACCGGCATCCGGGTAAACGTGCTGTCGCCCGGGCCGACGGCGACCGAACTCGCGAAGGCAGCGATAGGCGAGGAGGGCTTGAAGGCCTTCGCCTCGATGAATCCGCTTCAGCGGATGGCCGATCCAGCGGAGATCGGGGCGGCGGCTGCGTTTCTCGCGTCGCCCGACAGCAGCTTCATGACCGCCAGCGAGGTCGCCGTCGACGGGGGCTTGGCGCAAATCTGACCCGCTACGCCCCGCCGTTCATCCATTCGATATCCCGAGCCCGCAGGGCCTGGTAAACTGAAGGAGAATATACATGAGCTATGCAATTATCGGCTTCGGCAAGATCGGCCAGGCTCTTGCCAAGGCGTTTGCCCGCAACGGCATCGAAGTGTCCGTGGCAACCACGCGCGACCCGGAAAGCTTTGCATCAGCCGCGGCCGCGATCGGACCCACGATCATCCCGAAAACGCTGGCGGACGCGGTCAAGGCGGACATCATCTTTTTGGCTGTCCGCTTCGAATCGCACCCAGATGTCGCGAAGGCGCTGTCAAGCTGGGAAGGCAAGACGATCATCGACGCGACGAACGTGTTTCCAGTCTCCGAAGAACTGGACGGTCTGCCGTCCTCGGCCTTCGTCGCAAAGGCGTTCACCGGCGCCAAGCTCGTCAAAGGCTTCAATCACCTGATTGCGGCCACCCTGGCTGCCGATCCGATCGTCGAGGGCGGCCACCGGGTCGTCTTTCTTTCGAGCGACGACGAGGACGCGATCGCTCCCGTGGCGGTCTTGGCCAAACAACTCGGGTTCGCACCGGTCAAGCTGGGGAAGCTCAACGAGGGCGGCGCACTGGTGCACGCACGCGGCCGCACTTGGGGCCAGCTGATCTTCCAGGATCAGTTCAAGAAGGAGCAATAACGGATTTACCGTGCGCCGTCAGAGTGGCCGGTGTTCGACGCCGGCCACATCGTCAGCCGAGCGCGCAAAGCGACGCGCTTGAAAGCGGCTTACATTTGCCTGGGATCCTTCGGCCGGCAGGTGCCTGCCGCCCATGAATCGTAGTTGCAATAGCTGATGTCCCAGCCGGCATCGCGTCTTTTGGAAGTTACCTCACGACCGCCCGCGCGGATGGGTCCGAAGCCACCCCAACTGCCATCCGAGCCTTTGTAATTTCCCATGACGCGATAATTGCAGTTGTTTACGACGAAGTTGCCGTCCATCGACACGCATGCCGATGCGACAGTGGAAAGACCGAAGAAGGCCGTGCCGGCGACTGTGATGGCGAGAGAGGCTTTGCGCATAGTGGTCTCCTAACTGGCTGGGCGAACCAACCATTACGAGACCTTGGGCCGGGCCTCTTCCCCCATTTGGGCTAAACCGGCTGGCAAATTCACAGCGGCTGGCTGCGCTTGCGGACGCCATGTGCGGAGATGCCGAATGGCCTGCCCATCGCCGAAGCTTTACGGCCTCCGCGAAGGCCAGAGTGTCCTGGGTCGGGCGGCTCTTCCGCCGCCTCTCTACCAGATCCGCAAGGTTTACCGGAGGTTAACGGTAGACAATGAGCGGCCGCAACTGTGTCTCTTTCCGACCATTTCTTCAGTCCTGGTTCGGCCCAAAAGCCATACGTCAGGGAGGGTCACTTTTCAGGGGCAGGCCAGTTCCCCTCGACGGGCAGTGAGAGGCGGAATGTCGACCCGTTGATGTCGCTGGCGGCCAGTATGAGACCGCCGCCGTGCTGCCGGGCGATCTCGCGTGAAATGTAGAGCCCTAAACCGGAGCCGTTTACCAATTGGCCCGCGGCGCGATAGTACCTCATGAATATGAACTCGTGGTCGTCGGGCGCTACGCCAGAGCCCTGATCCACCACGTGTACAAACGCCACGCCCTGCTCAGTCGACAGCCGGATCGTCACAGAGCTGGTCACCGATGAGTATTTCAGGGCGTTCTGGATCAGATTTTGTATTACAATCTCCAGCAGGTTGCGGTCACCTTTCACAATCACTTCGTCGCCGTGAGTGAAGCTAACACGTCCGGCCGCAGCATCATCCAACCCCGCTTCGGCGGCGTGCAAAACCTCATTCAGGTCGAACATCTTGATCGTGGGAAGAGTTTTCTGCCCACCATTGAGCCGGTCGAAGGCTAGGACGTTTTCAATCAGCGATGACATCCTTTTGACGGTCTGGCGGATCCTTGTGGTGCGCAACTTGATATTGTCGGCGCTTTCACCTGCAGAAGATGACAGATTGTCGGCGGCGGCAGAGATGACGGCCAAGGGGCCGCGAAACTCATGAGATACCAAGGCCACAAAGTCCCGCTGCTGAGCCAGAGCATCGTTGGCGGTGTCCAGAGCCTGCCTGAGCTTGAGTTCAAGCTGGTGACGTCGATCCACTTCCACCTTGAGCGAGGCGTTTCTTTCCCCAAGCTCTGCGGTCCTTTCGCGCACCTTGACAGTCAGCTCCTGCTCGGCCAACCGCGACACTGCGATGACGCGATCCTTCTCCTCGCTCAAGCTGCGCTCGGCAAGCCGCGTTCTCTTTGCGACGGCTGCGCTGAGCAACGCCAGGTGAATCACGGTCCCGCCGGCCAAGAATCTGGACAAAGAGCCGTCCAGCTGGAACGGGTTGGCCCCAGTATACATCACCTGCATCACCAGCAGGACAGAGATTACGCCCAAAAATGCAATCGCCGACAGTAGGTATTGATACCGTCGCCGCACAATGAGCAGATAGAGCACTAGCAGCGAAATGAAGATGAGAGACAGCTGCTGCAGTCGCGATACGAAAAACCCGACGTCGCCGTAGCGTCCCGCAATCGCAAAAGCCAAGGCGATGCCATTGAGCAGTACAACACCCTGGGAGACGCGCCACGCCCAGATCAAATGACGGTGAAACTCAAATAGTCTAGCCAAAAATAACATCATGACTATACTGTATAAGCAAACGATAATACCCCAAATTAGGTGTATGATTTTCGGCTCTAGGGACATCAGAACTTCGGATGCATATCCCATGTGGAAGAGACTTATTAGCCCAGACTCTATGATAACTGCGATGTATAGAAGATATAAAGAATCCCTGAGCCATACGGCATACAGAAAATTGGTGAAGACCATGACGAAAATAGCGCCAACCACCATGCCCATGATCCAATCGTCGAATCGGCGATACTCTTCATAGCCTTGACTCTGCCAAAGGTTCAGCGAAGTGGTGATCGAGGTCGACGATTGGAGTCGGATGTAATAATCGGTTCGAGTGGACGGCACGGAGATCGGGAAGACGGCCGGATATGCGTCGGCGTCTGCTCCATCCCCTAGGTTGAGTTGGCTAGGGGGCAAGACCGAATAACCTCCCGCCCCGTCAGAGACATACAGCGTGATGTGTTCGATCAAGGGCCGTTCTACCTGCAGCAGCCATTGCCTTGGAGCCGTTGAGGCAGACAGGGAGAACCGGGCCCAGATTGCGCCCTTTTGGTAGCCCCGCGTGAGCATCGAAGGGATGGGTTCGAACTGGATGTTGGAGCGCTTGGAAACGATATCGTTGATCGTGAGCGCGCCGGTGGGATCATGAAAGATTGCGAGGTGACCGCTGAGTGAAACCGGAGCCTTGAGGCCGTCCGTCGGTTTCAGCGGAAGCGCCCATAACGTTTGCGGCACAAGACACACAAACAATATAGACAATGCGGCGAATAAATGAAATCGAATGCTATCAGATTGCTGCATGGGGTCCGTAGATGGTCGGAGAAGGCTACAAGCGGGCGATCTCGTGATCGCCCCCCTTGTTTATCTTGTTGATGACGACAGGGATTTCCGCGAGGAGATGGTCTTCGGACTATCCAGATTGGGCCTGAACGTACATGG